>NZ_LADU01000063.1 GCF_000961795.1 Hyphomonas sp. BRH_c22 | reverse complement strand
ATCGGCTTCGGCAAGCTGCGCGAACGCTTGTTCTACGCCCGCTCCGCCACCGTCACCGCCGAATAGGCCGCTACTCGGCAGCCACCTTGTCCGCCGGTCCCGGTATCCATTTCAGCACCGGCTTGCGCGCCGCCCGCGTCTCGTCAAGGCGCCGGGCAGGCGCCAGGTAAGGCGCGCCCTTCAGCGTCTCGTCGCCCTGCGCCGCGCGCCGGGCAATGCTCTCCAGCGACGCACAGAACCGGTCCAGCTCCGCCTTGCTCTCGGTTTCGGTCGGCTCGATCAGCATCGCGCCATGCACCACCAGCGGGAAATACATGGTCATCGGGTGATAGCCTTCGTCGATCAGCGCCTTGGCAATGTCCAGCGTCTCGATCCCCTCGGCCGTGAACGCATCGGAGAACAGCGCCTCATGCATGCAATAGCCCTCAAAGGCGGGCGTCATCACATGCTTCAGCTTCGCCGCGATATAGTTCGCGTTCAGCACGGCATCCTCGGCCACCTGTTTCAGCCCGTCGGCGCCGTGGCTGAGAATATAGGCCAGCGCCCGCACGAACATGCCCATCTGGCCATGGAAGGCCACCATCCGGCCAAAGCTCTCGCTCGCCTCGCCGTCCACATCTTCCACCAGGCTGAACACGCCATCCTCGTTCTTCACCACGAAGGGCACGGGCGCATAGGGCGCCAGCGCCTCTGACAGCACGGTCGGGCCAGAGCCGGGCCCGCCGCCGCCATGCGGGGTGGAGAAGGTCTTGTGCAGGTTGATGTGCATCGCATCGACGCCCAGGTCGCCCGGCCGCACGCGGCCCACGATGGCGTTGAAGTTCGCTCCGTCGCAATAGAAATAACCGCCCGCCGCGTGGATCAGGTCGGCAATCTCCTTGATGTCGGTCTCGAACAGGCCGCACGTATTCGGATTGGTCAGCATGATGCCGGCAATGTCGTCAGACTGTGCCAGCTTCGCCTTCAGGTCGTCCATGTCGACCCGGCCGCGCTTGTTGGCCTTGATCTCGTCGACGATGAAGCCGCACTGCACCGCCGTTGCCGGGTTCGTCCCGTGCGCCGATTCCGGCACCAGAACGCGCGTCCGCGTCGCGCCCTCGCCGCGCGCGATCAGCGCCTGGCGGATCGCCAGCATGCCGCACAGTTCGCCATGCGCGCCCGCCTTCGGGCTCATCGCCACGAAGGGCATATTGGTCAGCGTCTTCAGCCAGGTCGCCAGCTCGTCGATCAGTTCCAGCGCGCCCTGCACGGTCGCCTGCGGCTGCATCGGGTGGATGTCGCCAAAGCCGGCCAGCCGCGCCATCTTCTCGTTGAGGCGCGGATTGTGCTTCATCGTGCAGCTGCCCAGCGGGAACAAGCCGAGGTCGATGGCATAATTGCGCTGCGACAGGCGCATGTAATGGCGCACCATTTCCGGCTCGGACAGGCCCGGCAGGCCGGTCGGCACTTTCCGCGCGACGCCGCCAAGGCGCCCCGTCCGGTTCTGCGGCGCAGGCAGGTCCACGCCGGTTGTCTCAGACGTCCCGATCTCGAAGATCAGACCCTCATGCTGCAACAGGCCGCGCGAGCCCGATACGGTCTCGATGGCGGCAACGGACGTCGATGTCGGCGCCGTGGGGCGGCCTTGCGTGTTCATGCTCATCACACAATCTCCTTCAGCGCCGCGGCATAGGCGGCAATGTCTTCCGGCGTGGTGCATTCGGTTGCGGCGCAGATGATCACGTCGCCCATATGCTCAGAGGGGAACAGGCGGCTTGCCCGCACGCCGCCGACAACGCCCGCCTCGTCCAGCATGGCCAGCACGGCCTCGGCATTCATCCTCGTGCGGAACGCAAACTCGTTGAAGAAGCGCGGCGTAAGGATTTCCACGCCCGGCACGGCCTCCAGCGCATCGGCCAGGTCACATGCCGCCTCATGGTTCAAGAGCGCGAGGTCGCGCAGGCCCTTGTCGCCCAGCAGTGTCATGTGCGCGGTGAAGGCCAGCGCGCAGAGCCCGGAATTGGTGCAGATATTCGATGTCGCCTTGTCGCGGCGGATATGCTGCTCACGGGTCGACAGCGTCAGCACGAAGCCGCGCTTGCCGTCGGCGTCCACCGTCTCGCCGCACAGACGCCCCGGCATCTGCCGCACCAGTTTCTCCGTACACGCAAAGAGGCCCACATAAGGCCCGCCAAAGCCGAGCGGCACGCCGATCGACTGGCCCTCGCCCACGGCAATGTCCGCGCCCATCTCGCCCGGCGGCGTCACGAGGCCGAGGCTGACCGCTTCGGTAAACACGGACACGAACAGCGCCTTCTTCGCGTGGGCCGCATCGGCCACGCCGGACATGTCCGTCACCGTGCCGAACACGTTCGGGCTCTGCCCGATCACGCAGGCCGTTTCATCGTCCACAGCATCTGCCAGCGCCATCTCGCCATCCACGGCGACAGGCAGGTGCACCGCCTCCAGCCCCTGCGCCTCGCACAGCAGCTTCGTCGCCGCCGCATAATGCGGGTGCAGGCCGCCCGACAGGATCACTTTCTTCCGGCGCGTCACGCGGCAGGCCATCACGGCTGCCTCGGCGCACGCCGTCGAGCCGTCATACATGGACGCATTGGCCACATCCATCGCCGTCAGCGCCGCCACCTGCGTCTGGAATTCGAACAGGGTCTGCAGCGTGCCCTGCGCGATTTCCGGCTGATAGGGCGTATACGTCGTCAGGAATTCAGACCGCTGGATCACCATGTCCACGCTGGCCGGAATGTGGTGCTTGTAGGCGCCGCAGCCGACAAAGAACGGGCCGGACGAGGCCGAGCGGTTCTTCGCGGCCAGCTTCGAGAGATGCCGCTCGACGGCCAGCTCCCCCTGATGGTCCGGCAGGCCGGCCACCTTGCCGCCGAGCCGGGCGCTTTCCGGCACATCCGCATAGAATTCATCGACGCTTTTCGCACCGATCACGTCCAGCATGGCCTTGCGGTCGTCATCCGTGAGGGGAAGGTATCTCATATGGCACTCGTCTCTTTCTCTCGTAACACCTCATCCTGAGCGAAGTCGAAGGACGAGGTGTTGGCTTGATGTGTGCCGCCCGCGCTCTTATCCTTCGACTTCGCTCAGGATGAGCGCTGCGGGGCAGCGGATTGGCTAAAGTCCCTTGCAGAATGCGGTATAGGCAGCTTCGTCCATCAAGCCGTCCAGCTCTCCGCTGTCGGACAGTTTGATCACGCAGAACCAGCCCTCGCCTTCCGGACTCTCGTTCACGGTCTCCGGCGCATCGGCCAGGGCGGCGTTCGCCTCGACCACTTCGCCGCTGACGGGCGCATAGACGTCGGACGCCGCCTTGACGCTCTCGACAACGGCCATGTCGTCGCCCTTCTTCACTTTCGTTCCGGCTTCCGGCGTCTCGACGAACACGACATCGCCGAGTTGCCCGGCGGCATAGGCCGTGATGCCTACCCGGCCAGTGTCGCCTTCGACGCTGATCCACTCATGGTCTTCTGTGTAATAGGTCGCCATGGGTCTCTCCCCCTGTTTAGCGTTTGTAATTGTGCGGCACGAAAGGCAGCGCGACGATCTCGCCGGGCCGCGCCTTGCCGCGCACCATCAGATCCACTTTTGTGCCGGGCGCCGCATGGGCCGCCGCGATATAGCCCATGGCAACCGGATGATCGACCGATGGGCCAAATCCGCCGGACGTCACCACGCCCACCGCCTTGCCATCCACTTCAATCGCGGTACCTTCGCGTGCCGGGGCCCGCTCCAGCGGGCGGATGCCCACCCGCTTCTCCGCCGGGCCATCCTTCAGCGCCGCCAGGATGCGCGCCGCGCCCGGAAAATTGCCCGCCTCGCGCCTTTTCTTCTGGATCACCCAGGCCAAGTCGGCCTCGACCGGATCGCGCGACGTATCCATGTCATGTCCATACAGGCACAGCCCCGCCTCAAGCCGCAGCGAATCGCGCGCGCCAAGGCCGATCATCTCGACCCGCTCATCGGTCAGCATTTCGTCGATCAGCGGCAGGCCCGCTTCCGGCGCCACCAGAACCTCGAACCCGTCTTCGCCGGTATAGCCGCAGCGCGACACGATGCAGCGCGTCCCGCTGAGCTCGAACGGCATGTGGTGCATGAAGGTCAGCTCTTCGCAGCCGGGAAAGAAATCGCGCATCACGTCCACGGCTTCCGGCCCCTGCAGCGCAAACAGGATGCGGTCATCGGCGCGCGTCAGCACGGCCTTGCCCGCAAGCGCCGTCTCGAAAATCGCCCAGTCCTGTTCCTTCACCGCGCCATTGACGACGATATAGAGACTGCCCTGCGCCTCATCGCCCAGCGGCCGCGTGATGATCAGGTCGTCAAGAATACCGCCCGCCTCATTCAGCAGAACGGTCAGGCGCGCCTGCCCCTGCTTCAGGCCGGCAATGTCGCTCGGCACCAGCGTCTCGACCAGCGCGGCAATCTTCGCATGCGCCTCATCACCGCCGCCAATGCCCTCCTCCAGCGACAGGAAGCACGGGCCCATATGGCTGACATCGAACAGGCCGGCATGCGTGCGCGTCCATTTATGCTCGTCCATCACGCCCATAGGGTACTGGACAGGCATTTCATAGCCGGCAAACGGCACCAGCTTGGCGCCCCGCGCCACATGCAGGTCGTAAAGCGGCGTGCGCTTCAGCGTCTCGGAGGGTTCGTCAGACATGGCGCCTTCAATCAAAAAGGTGACGGATCGGCGCGAGGCCGAAATATCCGTCGCCCCCGCTGTCCTGGGCGCCTGAGAGATTCCGCCGCCTCTTCGTTCAACGGCGCTCATCTTGAGCGAAGTCGAAAGACGAGCGCAGGCTTGCTCCTTCGGCGAGGCCTCGAAGGCCTCTTTCCAGCGTGTTGACCCTGTCCGGTCCTTTTGCCTGAGCGTTTCCGGGGCGGTTGCGCCTTCGGCGGCAGCCTCGAAGGCTGCTCTCTCCCGGGACAGAGTTGAATTGCGTTCGGAACTAGACCGGATTCGGCGGCCCGGCAAGCAGGCTACATCCGCTCCGGCACATCGATCCCCAGAATCCGCAACCCTGCCTCCAATTGGTGCAGCACTGCCGTGGCCAGCGCCAGTCGGCTCGCCCGCAGCGCCGGATCGGCCTCATTGGCAATCGGCAGCGCGCCATAGAAGGCACTGAAGGCCTGGCTGAGGCCGAACACATGCTCGCACAATATATGCGGCATCCGCTTCTCCCGCGCGCCCAGCAGCGCCGCGCCGAACCCGTCCAGCGCCAGCACAAGCGCCCGCTCCGCGTCATGCCCCACGGCAATCGCGCCCGGCCCGTTGCCATCGGCCTGCGCCCGCCGCAGCAGCGACTTGATCCGCACGGCGGCATACATCAGGTACGGCCCCGTCTTGCCCTCGAAACTGGTGAACCGGTCGAGATCGAACACGTAATTCGTCGTGCGCGTGTTCTGCAGGTCGGCAAAGCGCAGCGCCGCCACCGCCACCAGCCGCGCCACATTGGCCCGCTCCTGCGGCCCCATGTCCTCCGGTAGGTTCGCCGCGCCCAGCTTGCGTTCGGCCTCCTCGAACGCCATCGCGTTCAGATCCGCCAGCCGCAGCACGCCGCCTTCGCGCGTCTTGAACGGCTTGCCATCCGGCCCGTTCACTGTGCCGAAGCCGATATGCTCCAGGTGCCCCTCGTCAATCAGGCCGACCAGTTCGGCGGCCCGGAACACTTGCTCGAAATGCAGCGCCTGGCGCTGGTCGACGACATACAGCATACGCTCCGGCGTCGGGTGCATGTGCGCCATCCGGTCCTCGATCGTCGCCAAATCCGTCGTGTGATAGCCCGTCCCGCCGCGTGAATTCAGCAGCATGACCGGCGGCATCTCCTTCTTGTCGCTCTCCCGCGCGACATGCACGATCAGCGCGCCGTCGCTCTCTTCGGCAAGGCCCGCCTTGCGGAACTGTTCGATCAGGCCCGGGATCAGGTGATCGACATCGCTTTCGCCCTTCCACAGGTCGAACGAGACGTTCAGGAACGCATAATCCACCTTCAGCGCCGCCACCGACACGTCGATGAAATGCTTCAGCAGCGCACGGTAACCCGCCCGCCCCGCCTGCAGCTCGGCCACGGCATTCTGGGACCGCTGGTTGCGCGCCGGATCGTCCTTCGCCTTGGCAGAGGCCGCCGGATAGAGCCGCCCGAGATCCTCGATCGTCACCGGCGGCACATCCGGATACGGCCCGGTAAAGCTTTCGTCGAAATAAATGAGGTCCGGCTGCTCGTCATACAGCTCCGTGACGAGGTGGCCCATCTGCAGGCCCCAGTCGCCAAGATGCGTGTCGGAGGTCACCGTGTCGCCGAGGAAACGGAGCAGCCTTTGCAGCGTGTCGCCAATCACCGCCGAGCGCAAATGCCCGACATGCATGGGCTTGGCCACGTTCGGCCCGCCAAAATCGATCACGGTCACATGCGCGTCCGACGCCGGTTCGGCACCCGCCTTCGCGTCGGCCAGAATGTCAGTGGCACGCGCCGACAGCGCAGCGTCCGACACGCGGATGTTGATGAAGCCCGGCCCGGCCGCCTCTGCCGACAGGACCATCGGATAGGCTTTCAGCGCGTCTGCCACCGCCGCGCCGATCTCGCGCGGGTTCTTGCCGGCCGATTTGGCTGCGCCCATCGCGCCATTGCACTGGAAATCGGCAAGCTCAGGCTTGTCGGACCGGCGGACCTGGCCCCAATGGGCCTCCATGCCCATGGCTTCAAAGGCCGCCGATGCGGCCGCCGTCAGGTCTCGGATCAGGCTGGTCATGCTTACTGTTCGGCGTTGAGGAGGAAGCGCTTGCCCGCACGGTTGAATTCCAGCTGCTCCGGTGTCAGGTCAAACCCGACAAGGATCTCGAAGTTCGAGCCGGCGATCGATTCATCCAGCCGCGGAATCTCGATCCGGGCGATCGATTCCGTCCGGCCGTCCAGCTTCCGGCCGTTGAAATCAGCCTCGACATTGAAATATTCCTTGCCCAGCACCTTGCCGTTGCGCCGCGTCACCGCGACGAAATACGGATAGGCATGCGTGTCGCTGCGCGCGGCATCGCCCTTGCCGAAGGCAAAGTCGATTTCCATCTGCGCCACCAGCGGGTCCTTGTCCGCATAGCGGCAGAACATGCGCACATCCACGATTTCGGCCGTATAGGTGATGTTCGGATAGGTCTCATCCGTGCCATCGGCAAAGGCCACGTAGCGCGCCACATCATAGACCGCGCCGACCGGCGGGCATGGCCCGGCATTCTGGCGGCTGTCGAATACATCGGCGACCCGGGACTGGCATCCGACGAGCAGCGCCGCCGCGAAAAGTGTAACAAGTATGCGCATGCGTCGGCGTGTCCTTCTTGGCCTGCAGAAAAGGCCTGTCCATCTGTAGCTGGAGATGTGTTAAAGGGCTGCGCGCCTTGGCGCAACGTTGCAGAGGCAGGAGATCATTAAATGACTGACAGGCCCGCCCTGACCATACGTCTTGCCGCACCCCGCGGATTCTGCGCCGGGGTTGATCGCGCCATCCAGATTGTCGAGGAAGCGCTGAAGAAATGGGGCGCGCCGGTCTATGTGCGCCACGAGATCGTCCACAATGCCCATGTCGTCAGCCGCCTTGAGGCCATGGGCGCTGTTTTCGTTGAAGAACTTGACGAATGCCCAACCGACCGCCCGGTCATCTTTTCCGCCCATGGCGTGCCCAAATCCGTGCCGGCCGAGGCCGCTGCCCGCCAGATGATCTATGTCGATGCCACCTGCCCGCTTGTCTCCAAGGTCCATGTCGAGGCGGAACGCCACCACAATGAGGGCCGCGAAATCATCCTGATCGGCCATGCCGGCCACCCGGAAGTGATCGGCACGATGGGCCAGCTTCCCGGAGGCGGAATCACCCTGATCGAGACCGTCGCCGACGCCGAACGTTTCGTTCCGAAAGACCCTGACAACCTCGCCTTCGTGACGCAGACCACGCTGTCCGTGGATGACACGGCCGATATTGTCGCCGCCCTGCAGGCCCGCTTCCCCGCCATGTCAGCCCCCCACAAGGAAGACATCTGCTACGCCACGACCAACCGGCAGGACGCGGTCAAGGTCCTCGCGCCCGGCACAGGGCTCGTCCTCGTCATCGGCGCGGGCACCAGTTCCAATTCCGTGCGCCTGGTCGAAGTCGCCCTTCGGGCCGGCGCCGCCCGCGCCGAGCTTGTCGCCAGCGCCGACAATATCGACTGGTCATGGTTTGACGGCGTCACCACACTCGGCCTCACCGCCGGTGCCAGCGCCCCGGAAGACCTGGTCCAGGGCGTCATCGACGCCTGCCGCGCCCGTTTCGACGTCACGCTGGACAGTATCGAAACGGCCCGCGAGACCGTCACCTTCAAGCTCCCCCGCGTCCTCGCTGATCCCGCCTGAACGGCCTTACGCGTCCGGGCTCATGGCCCGGCAAAGGCCGCAAACCCGGCCACGAATTCGCGCAGTCTCTCCCGCGTCGACTCGTCTGTCAGATTGCCTTCGGCGTCGAACTGGTCGCCTGCCCGCGACACCATCAGCCGCCCCTCTAACCAGGGCCGCATGCCCAGCGTGCGGATAACCGGCAGCCAGTGATTTTGGCCGAGGATGGTGCCAAACCCGCCGGGCGACGCGCCGATGACCGCCACAGGCTTTCCGCCAAACACGTTCGGGCCGCGGGACGCCCAGTCGATACCGTTCTTGAACACGCCCGGCACGCCATTATTGTATTCCGGGGTAACCAGCAGCAGGCCGTCCGCCCGCTTGATCGCCTCCTTGAAGGCCTTCACCGCCTCGGGCAGGCCGTGCGCCGCCTCCTCGTCGCCGTCATACAGCGGAATGCCATGCAGGGTCATGCCGGTCAGCGTCACGCCATCGGGCGCCACCTGCTCTGCCGCGCGCATCAGCCCGGTATTGAACGATGCCTTCCGCAGGCTCCCGGAAACGGCAAGAATATGGGTCATGGGCAGCAGTCTCCTGATCAGCAATCCCCTCCTGTCTACCCCCAACCATCCCCCGCGCCCACCCTCGAAGCCCCTCACACTGCGCGTATAATCCACGCCGATGCCACCCTTCAGCCTCTTCTCGCCTCTCCCGGGCCTGCCCTGGTACCTCATGCTTCTCTGGCCGCTGATCTTCTTCCGGATCCAGCGCCTGAAAGCATGGTTCAGGCAAAACGGCGGCCCCGGCAGCCAGATGTTCCGGGGCGTCACGAAGACAGGCCGGGTCATCCTCATCCGGGCATCGGACGATCTTACCGGGCGTGGTCCATGCTCTTTTCGTGCACCCGTGTCGGATCGGCTCGCTGAGGCGCTATCTGGACCTTCGGGTCCGTGTCCCCTGCGCAGGCAGGGGGCGGGCTCAGCTGATGCCGCTGCCCGATACCTGACCCGGAATCCCCTCCCGAAAACCAGCAATCCACCCCCAAGCGCCCCAACAGGCGCCGCACGTGCAACCCCGTATTCAAATTCCTGTCATGATCTGCCATAAGCGCGGCCATGACTTATCGCGTTGCCGCCTTCTACAAATTCTTCGCCCTGCCGGACTTCGAAGCCCGCCGGGTAACCCTGGCCGAAACGCTGGGCGCAGCAGGCGTCAAGGGCACGGTCCTGCTCGCCGCCGAGGGCGTCAACGGTACCATTGCCGGCACAGCCGAGGCCATCGCCACTGCCCTCGCCGCCCTGCGCGCCCTGCCAGGCTGCGAGACGCTGGAAGCCAAGTTCGCCGAGGCCGATGAGATGCCCTTCCTGCGCCTGAAAGTGCGCCTGAAGCGCGAGATTGTTTCCATGGGCGTGCCGGGCACCGACCCCAACGCGATTGTCGGCACCTATGTCGCGCCTGCGGCCTGGAACGCCCTGATCACCGACCCGGACACCGTCCTGATCGACACCCGCAACGATTACGAGGTTGCCATCGGCACGTTCGAAGGCGCCATCGACCCGAACACGAAATCCTTCCGCGAGTTTCCGGACTGGTTCCGCGCCTTCCGCGAAAGGCTCGAATCTGAAGGCCGCAAACCGAAAGTCGCCATGTTCTGCACCGGCGGCATCCGCTGCGAGAAGGCGACGAGCTTCGTCAAGGCCGAAGGCATCGACCAGGTCTTCCACCTTGAAGGCGGGATCCTGAAATACCTCGAAACCGTGCCCGAGCCGGAGAGCCTCTGGCGGGGCGAATGCTTCGTCTTCGACGAGCGCGTCTCGGTCCGCCACGATCTCACCCCCGGCTCCTATGACATGTGCCACGCCTGCAAGCGCCCGCTATCAGAAGCCGATATGCAGCACGGCGCCTATGAGCCCGGCGTCTCCTGCCTCCACTGCATCAGCGAAATGACCGACGACCAGCGCGCCCGCTTTGCCGAACGCCAGAAACAGATCGACCTCGCAAAAGCGCGCGGCCAGAAACACATGGGACCGGAGGCACGCCGGAGCGAGGAGGCATGAGCCTGCCAGTGCTCTATTCCTTCCGCCGCTGTCCCTATGCCATGCGCGCCCGCCTCGCCCTCGCGGTCAGCGGCGCCGCCATCCGCATCCGCGAAGTCGTCCTGCGCGACAAGCCGGCCGCCATGCTCGCCGCCAGCCCGAAAGGCACCGTCCCGGTCCTCGCCCTGCCGGATGGCACGGTGATCGATGAAAGCCTCGATATCATGCACTGGGCGCTCGCCCGGAACGATCCCGAAAACTGGCTCGCCAGCGACCCGGCCGGAACCGCCGCACTGATCGCCCAGTGCGACGAGCCCTTCAAACACGCGCTGGACCGCTACAAATACCCAGACCGCTACGACGGCGTCGACCCGCTCGCCCAGCGCGCCGCCGGGCTCGCGATCCTGCAGCAATGGGACACCTGCATCGCTGCCTCAGGCGGCCAACTCCTCGCCCCTCACCGCACCCTTGCGGACATGGCCATCTTCCCCTTCGTGCGCCAGTTCGCCGCCACAGATCGCGACGGGTTCGCCGCGCAGGACCTGCCCGCGCTACAGGCATGGCTCGCCGGTCACCTCACCAGCCCGCTGTTCAAATCGGTCATGACAAAGCATGCCCAGTGGCAGCCCGGCGCCGCAGAGCCCTTGCTGGCACAGGCCATCTGACCCCCTTGAAAAATTCTGCGGGAGGCGTAGATACGCCGACCTTGGTTCGGAGTGTGGCTCAGCCTGGTAGAGCACTGCCTTCGGGAGGCAGGGGTCGGAGGTTCAAATCCTCTCACTCCGACCATTCGCTCATCAGGACATCACCCGGCCAGCACGGCCCGAACCGCTGCCAGCGCCTCGTCCGCCTTGTCCGCATCCGGCCCGCCGGCCTGCGCCATGTCAGGCCGTCCGC
>NZ_LADU01000120.1 GCF_000961795.1 Hyphomonas sp. BRH_c22 | reverse complement strand
GACGCCGAGCCGGTAGGCCCGCGCGGGCGAACCGGGCGGGACATGGCCGGAGACGCGGACCGTGTCTGCGCCGGGCGGCCGGGCGATGAGGAAATCGTCGGCCTCGGCCTCGGCGGTGACGGTTTCGTTCAGGATGGCATAGGCGGCGCTGCCATCGGCCCAGGCGACGATGGCGGGCTCGCTCTCTGTGGCGGCGGGCGCGACGCTGAGCGTGAGGGCATTGTCGTTCAGGGTGAGGGCGGAGACGGCGGTGCCGTCATCAGACTGCAGGTCTTCCCAGCTCCAGCCATGGGGCCAGCGGTCATGCGGGAACCATGTGTCGTCGCCGATGACGCGGGTGATATGGGTGAGGCCGCTGGCGGCGACGGCGTCTGCGAGGTGGGCGAGGCAGCTGGTTTCGCAACCCGGCGCATCGCTGAGGGCCGGGTCGCCGCGGCCGTGGAGGACGAGGGTTGGCGGGGCGGGCTCGACTGCGTCTTCGCCGGAGTCTTCCAGCGTGACATGCGTGGCGAGGCGGGGGGCCATGAGGGCGAGATCGTCCTGCCAGCGGTGGACGGCGGCGGTGGTGAACAGCTTGGTATTGGAGGCGGGCAGGAAGCGCTGGTCGGGATTGAGGGCGGCGATCTCGCGGCCCTGCATGTCGGTAACGAGGAGGCCCCAGCGCACGCCCTGGAGTTCCGGCGGCTGGAGGATGGTGTCCAGATCGCGCTGCAGGGGCGAGACGCAGGCGGCGAGGAGGAGGAAGGCGAGGCAGAGGACGGCCCGGGCGGGGGTTTGCATGGGGGTTCCTCTTCGCGCTGGCGGGTTGGCATAGTCTTAGCCGGCCGGGTCCGGGCGGCAAGCTCTTGCGGATTGCATTCGATACACCGTCGATTGCGTCAGCCCCCGCATCCGCCTAAATGCTCAATATGAGCAAAGTCCTGGATATTCTCGCGGCGCAGTTGAACCCTGTGGTTGGTGACATCAATGGCAACCTGGCGCTGGCGCGCGAGGCCCATGCCGAGGCGCGGGAGCGGGACGCGGACCTGCTGGTGCTGAGCGAGCTGTTCATCCTCGGCTATCCGGCGGAAGACCTGGTGCTGAAGCCCTCGGCGGTGGAGCTGTCCATGGCGGCGGTCAGGACGCTGGCCGAGGAGACGGCGGACGGGCCGGCCATCCTGATCGGGTGCCCATGGGCCGAGGATGGCAAGGTGCACAATTCCAGCGTGCTGTTGCAGGCCGGCAAGGTGGCCGGGCGCTGTGACAAGCGCGAGCTGCCCAATTATGGCGTGTTCGACGAGAAGCGGATCTTTGCGCCGGGCGAAGGCGCGCCGTTCGTGTTCACGCTGAAGGGCGTGAAAGTGGGCGTCGCGATCTGTGAGGATATCTGGTTCGACCGGGTGCCGCTGGCGCTGAAGGCGGCGGGCGCGCAGATGCTGGTGGTACCGAACGGGTCGCCATGGCGCCGGACGGTGCATGAGGAACGCCACTCGACGTTTTCCGCCTGGCGCAAGACCGGCGTGCCCTACCTGTTCGTCAACCAGGTGGGCGGGCAGGACGAGCTGGTGTTCGACGGGTCGAGCTATGCCGTGGACGATGATGGCACCGAGCACCAGCTGCTGGGCGATTTCGAGGCTGGCACGGCGATGGTATCGTTCGACGGCGCGACCGGCAGCTTCCAGAGCGGGCCGAAGGAAACGCTGACCGAGGGCTGGGAAGCAGAGTATCGCGCGGCGGTTCTGGCGCTGGGCGACTATGTGAACAAGAACCGGTTCCCCGGCGTCGTGCTCGGCATGAGCGGCGGGATAGATAGTGCGCTGACGGCGGCGATTGCGGTGGACGCGCTGGGGGCAGAGCGCGTCTGGTGCGTGATGATGCCGTCCAAGTATACGAGCAGCGACAGCCTGGAGGATGCCAAGGCCTGTGCGGAGATGCTGGGCTGCAAGTATGACGTGATCAACATCCGCCCCGGCGTGAATGCGCTGGACGAGATGCTGGCCGGCCAGTTTGCCGGCACGAAGCCGGACACGACGGAAGAGAACATCCAGTCGCGCCTGCGCGCGGTGACGCTGATGGCCCTGTCGAACAAGTTCGGCCACATGGTGGTGACGACGGGCAACAAGAGCGAGATGGCCGTCGGCTATGCCACGCTGTATGGCGACATGTGCGGCGGCTACAATGCGCTGAAGGATTTCTACAAGACCGAAGTGTTCGAACTGGCCAAGTGGCGCAACACGACCATCCCGCGCGGGGCGCTGGGGCCCGGCGGCGAGGTGATCCCGGTACGGATCATAAGTAAGCCGCCCTCAGCCGAGCTGCGCGAGGACCAGCGCGACGATGAGAGCCTGCCGCCCTATGACGTGCTCGACGATATCCTGCGCGGACTGGTGGACCTCGAAGAGGACATTGATGACATCATGGCGCGCGGGCATGATGCGGCAACGGTGCGCCGGATCGAGCACCTGCTGTATATTGCCGAATACAAGCGCCGACAGGCCCCGCCCGGTGTGAAAGTGGGCGGCAAGAATTTCGGGCGGGACCGGCGCTATCCGATCACGAACCGGTTCCGCGACGACTGAAAGCCCCTGTTTCAGGAAACAGGCTTCACCGCTTCGGAATTTTCGACCAGTGTCTGAAGAACCGAAAGGCCGTCAAGCATGATCCGTTTCCTGCGCGCCGAAGCGCGATGGCTGTTCGCAGGCTTCCTCTTGTGCATCGCGTCCAGTTTCGGCCAGACCTATTTCATCTCGCTGTCGAATGACGTGCTGATGGCGCGCTTCGGCCTGAGCCATGGTGGGATCGGCCTTGTCTATGCGCTGGCGACGACGACGAGCGCGCTGATCCTGCTGGAATTCGGCAAGCTGGTGGACCGCGTGTCAACCCGCACGGCGGCGGTCATTGTGTCGGCAGGCCTCGCGGGCGCGTGCCTGCTGATGGCAATGGTGCAGGCGGTGTGGATGCTGTTCTTCGCTTTCCTCGGGCTGCGCCTGTTCGGTCAGGGCATGATGAGCCAGGTGTCGATGACGGCAACCGGACGCTGGTTCGATGCGCGCCGGGGCCGGGCGCTGAGCATCGTGACACTTGGCTATGCCGCAGGCATCGCGTTCACGCCTGCCCTGGCCGTGGCCGGACTGGCGGCGTTGGGCTTTCGTTCGCTATGGCTGATTGCAGCCGCTGTCATGCTGGTGGTGGCCCTGCCCGTTTTCTACGTGCTGCTGTCGCGCGAGCGCGTACCGTCGGGGTCGGCACTTGCGGACGGAGCCGGCGTGGCCCGTGAAAAGACCAGCTGGCGGCGGCGCCATGTGGTTCGCGCTCCAGCCTTCTGGTTCATGCTGACCGGCATGCTGTGCCCTTCCTTCATGATGACGAGCCTGCTGTTCCACCAGCTGAACCTGATCTCCGTGAAGGGCTGGGACATGGTGCAGTATGCCTTGGCCTTCTCCGTGTTCGCGACGGTGCAGGTCGGCGCGTCGCTGCTGGCGGGCGGCCTGATCGACCGGTTCAGCGCGCGCCGGATGCTGCCGATTTACCTGCTGCCGATGGCGCTGGGCATGATCGCCCTGGCACTGGGCAGCGGGTTCTGGGTCGTGTGGCCTGTCATGGTGCTGATCGGGTTCACGGCCGGGTTTGACAGCGCCCTGTCAGGCGCGATCTGGCCGGAACTGTTCGGCCTGAAATATCTCGGCGAACTGCGCGCGCTGACCTTTGCGTTCGTGGTGGGCGCCTCGGCCGTGTCGCCACTGCTGACCGGCTACCTGATCGATCAGGGCATCACTTTCCCGACCCAACTGCTCGCCATGGGGCTGTACCTCCTGCTCGCCAGCGGCGTGATGCTGCTATTGCAGCCGCGCCTGCTCGCCATTGCATCGGATGCCACGGCGCCAGCCTGACGCCTCGCCCTATTCGATGGGCTGGTTGGCAAATTCCTCGACAGCCACAGCATTCTGTGCGGCTTCGGCGCGAATGGTTTCGACCTGTTCAAGCGTGATGTCGCTGGCGTCGCCATATCCCGTGATCGGTGACGGCACGATACCGTCGACGGCGACGACTTCGTCATAGAGCAGCCATGGCTGGGCGCCGCCGGCGCAGGTCACGCGGACCCATTCGTCTTCTTCGCCCTTGCTGTTCTGGATGTCGGTGACATCCATCAGCTCGGCTTCGTTGATGTCGTATTCCGTGCCTTCGTAAGACAGGATGGCGAAGCCCTCGCCGAGATAGCGCAGGTAGATGAATTGATCGCCCTGCTTCAGGTCGAGCGTCTGCATGCTGCCGGCATCGCTGATGAATTCCACGGAGGCATCCTGCGTGAGCGTGACCGGGAAGGTGCGCGTGGCAACGAAGAATTCGAGCTCGTCAGCCGCAACGCGCGGATTGTTCCAGAGCTGGTAGTTGGCAAGGCGCGGCAGTGTGCAGTCCATGTCCTGCGGGGCCGCCGGATTGGGCAGCGCCCGCGCCTTCACCGTGACGCCCTCGTCGAGCACGACAAAGCCGGCCGGATATTCGCCGGGCCAGCCGGGCGAAATGTACCAGCCTTCGCCATAGCCCGACAGCTTGGCATAATCGGGCTGGACATAGTCGCTGGCCGGGCCTGTCCTGCCGGTATTTTCCGGTTCAATCTCCGACCCGTCCGTGGCGATGATATCGCTTTCGCCTGGCGCGTCGGTGGACTGGCCACACGCTGCCAGCACGACGGCCGCAGCCGTTGCGGCCAAGATGCTGCCAAATTTCATGTTCCACTCCTCCGGGCGACTCGCTTGAGTCTGGATGATTAGCACAAACAATAGCAAGATTGTGACGCTGATGCCTTGGCTTTTTGAGCAATTTGATGTCGAAAGCGGCTTCTGATGACTGGAAAACCACGCCCATGACCCACCCGATTGTCCGCTTTGCCCCATCGCCCACCGGGCGCCTGCACGTTGGCAACGTGCGCACGGCCCTGATCAACTGGCTGTTTGCGCACTCGCAGGGCGGGAAATTCATCCTGCGCATCGACGATACGGACGTGGAACGCTCGACCAAGGCATATGAGGACGGGCTGCGCGAAGACCTGACCTGGCTTGGCCTCGTCTGGGCAGACACGTTCAGCCAGTCGGACCGGTTCGGCGAATATGACAAGGCTGCCGCGCGCCTGAAGCAGATGGGCCTGCTCTATGCCTGTTACGAGAGCGCCGATGAACTGGAGCGCAAGCGCAAGATCGCCCTCTCGCGCGGGCGCCCGCCGGTCTATGACCGGGCCTCGCTGGACCTGAGCAATGCCGAGAAGGCGAAACTGGAAGCCGATGGCGTGAAGCCCCACTGGCGGTTCAAACTGTCCGGCAACCGCGTGGAATGGGACGACCTGGTGCGCGGGCCGCAGAGCATCGACACGTCGAGCCTGTCAGACCCCGTGCTGGTACGCGAGGATGGCTCCTATCTCTACACGATGCCCTCCGTGGTCGACGATATCGACGCGAAGATCACGCATGTCGTGCGCGGCGAGGACCATGTGACCAATTCCGGCGCGCAGATCGAGATCTTCCTGGCGCTGGGCGGCAAGGCGCCGCAAATGGCCCACACGCCGCTGCTGATCGGCGCTGACGGACAGGGCTTGTCGAAGCGGCTGGGGTCGCTCTCCATGGGCGAGCTGCGCGCGCAGGGCTATGAGCCGATGGCGATTACCAGCCTGCTGGCCAAGATCGGCACGTCTGACAATGTCGAGGCGCGCGCCAGCCTGGACGAGCTGGCCAAGGAATTCGACTTCGGCAAGATCGGCCGGGCGCCGGCGCGGTTTGACGAGGCCGACCTGTTGTCGCTCAACGCCGCCATCCTGCATGGCCTGCCGTTTGACGCGGTGAAGGACCGGCTGGCGGCGATTGACCCGCGTGCGGCGGATGAGGATTTCTGGACCGCAGTGCGCCAGAACTGTTCGCTGCTGCCGGACGTGACGGCCTGGGTGGGTGTCGTGTTCGGTGATGTCGCCCCGCTGGTCGATGCAGAGGACAGGGATTTCGTGCTTCAGGCGGCTGACCTGCTGCCCGCGGGCGGCCCTACGGCAGAGACATGGAGCGAATGGACGAATGCCGTGAAAGCCGCGACGGGCCGCAAGGGCAAGGGCCTGTTCATGACCCTGCGCAAGGCGCTGACCGGCCAGGAACACGGCCCGGACATGGCGAGCCTAATGCCGCTGATCGGGCGGGAGCGGGCGCTCAAGCGGCTGAAGGCGGCCTGACAGTGCGCCGGGCTGTCTATGTCCTTCTGGCGATGCTGGTCGCCGGATGCGCTCACCAGAAGCCGGATGCTCGTGCCGACGTGCCAGACGCCGTAGTGCAATACTTTGACCGGCTTGACGCCATATACAGGTCTGGCTCGACCCCTGTCGATATCAACACCCTCTTCGACCTTATGACACGGGACGTGCGCTACCTGCACACGGCCTATGAGGCCGATTTCAATCGCGAGACCTGGTACACAGCCTTCAGCCGCATTCAGTCGAATGGAGGCTATCAAGAGCCGGCAACCTTCTGCTCCGCGATTACCAATTCCATCCCGGGCGACAATTCCTACGCGATTCAGTACGCGCCGGGGTCTGTATCTCCCGGTGGCTGCGTGCCCGACGACGATACGCGCATGTTGGTCGTCTTCTCGCTGCGCGAGGGCAAGATCGCCCGGATCGAGGAGCTCTGGTAGGCGCGGACTTCGGCGCCTAGACCTCCTCCACCAACTGGACCAGAACCAGCCCTTCGGCGACCTGTTCGCCGACGGCGCCTGAGACGGACTCGACCACCCCATCGCGCGGAGCGGCGAGGCTGTGTTCCATTTTCATGGCTTCCATGACGGCGAGCGTGTCGCCACGCGTGACCATGTCGCCGGGCTTAACGTTCATGGCGATGATCTTGCCGGGCATCGGGGCCTTGACTGCGTCGCCGCCAAGCAGGGCTTCGACATCGGCGTCATAGTCCGGCACCTCGACCAGCACGCTGTCGGCTGCCGTGGTGACAGCGTAGCGGCGGGGCGAGAGGTCGGTGACGAGGGGCAGCGGCAAGTCCTGGTCGGCTTCGAAATCGTCCGGGTCGATCCAGTCGGCATCGCCGCCGACCGCAACCAGGGCCTTGCGCATCGGCGCGCCGTTCATGCGCCAGCCATCCTTCACATCCCAGGGCTGGGCCGCGCCGGGAGCATCAAGCTGGACGTCGCAGAAGGCCATGACGGAGGCGTGCTGGTGGGCCTCCGGCGCCACGGTGAGCGCGTCGCCCTGCTCCGCGATCCAGTTGACGTGGTGGGTGGCGTCAAGGAAGGCATCCGACATGGCGCAGCGGCGCAGGAAGCCGGCATTCGAGGGGACGCCGACAAGCTGGGTATGGGCGAGCGTGTCGATCAGGCGGTCGACGGCCTCGTCGCGGTCATCGCCGGAGACGATCAGTTTGGCGATCATGGAATCATAGGCCGAGGGCACGCGGTCGCCGGTTTCAAAGCCCGTGTCCCAGCGGATGATTTCGCCGTCCACGGGTTCGAGCAGGCCGAATTCCAGGATCAGGCCCGCGCCGGGGCGGAAGCCTTCGGACGGATCCTCGGCGCAGATGCGGGCCTCGATGGCGTGGCCGCTGAGCGTGATCTCGTCCTGCGCGAGGGGCAGTTCGCCGCCGCCAGCGACGTGCAGCTGCCATTCGACCAGATCGGTGCCGGTGACCATTTCGGTGACCGGGTGTTCGACCTGCAAGCGCGTGTTCATTTCGAGGAACCAGAAACTGTCGACGCTAAGCGGGCGGCTGCCATCGACGATGAATTCCACCGTTCCGGCGCCTTCGTATTTGACCGCCTTTGCGAGTTTCACGGCGGCGTCTGTCATCGCGGCGCGCACATCATCCGGCATGCCGGGCGCGGGGGCCTCTTCCAGCACTTTCTGGCGGCGGCGCTGGAGCGAGCAGTCGCGCTCGAACAGGTGGACGACGTTGCCGTGGGCATCGCCGAAGACCTGGACTTCGATATGGCGCGGCTGTTCGACCAGTTTTTCCAGCATGACGCGGCCGTCGCCAAAGGCGGCTTCGGCCTCGCGCACGGCGCTTTCAAGTTCATCCTTCAGGGCGGAAGCCTTTGCGACAAGACGGATGCCCCTGCCCCCGCCACCTGCGATGGCCTTGATGAGCAGCGGATAGCCGACATCCTTTGCCGCTGATGTCAGGGTTTTCAGGTCCTGCGCCTCGCCGCGATAGCCGGGCAGCACGGGGACGCCTGCTTCCTCGGCAAGGCGCTTGGCCTCGTCTTTCAGGCCCATGGCGCGGATGGCGGACGGCGGAGGGCCGACCCATATGAGGCCGGCATTGCGCACGTCTTCGGCAAATTCGGCATTCTCCGACAGGAAGCCGTAGCCGGGATGGATGGCGTCAGCGCCTGTGGCCTTGGCGGCGCCGAGGATACGGTCGCCGCGCAGGTAACTGTCGGCGGCGGATGCCGGGCCGATATGCACGGCTTCGTCTGCTTCGCGGACATGTTTGGCGCGGGCGTCAGCGTCGGAATAGACGGCAATGGTGCGGATGCCCATGTCGCGGCAGGTGGCCATGATGCGGCAGGCGATTTCGCCGCGATTGGCGATGAGGAGGCTTTTGATCATGGCCGCAGCAAGACCCGATTTTGCCCGAAAAGACAAGTTGCGGGGTTACGACTTGCGCCGGGCGGGATGAGCACGGTGAACTGTTGCGACGAGCACGAAGCTGATGATCATCAACAGGTACCATGAGCCGAGTTTGGCGAGTGACACCATTTCCCAGCCGTCTTTCTGCCCCGGATAGGCCCAGGCGCGGGCGAAGGTTCCGAGGTTTTCCGCAAACCAGATGAACAGGGCAACCAGACCAAAGCCGACGACCAGCGGCATGCGCCGGTAGGACACGTCCGGCCGGAATCGGACCCATGATCGGCCATAGATGAGGAGGGTGGCGGCGAAGAGGGTGAGGCGCACGTCCGGCAGCCAGTGATGGGCGAAGAAGTTCACATAGATGGCGGCCGCCAGAAGGCCCTGCAGCCAGAGCGGCGGGAAGTGCGTGAAGCGGAAGGCGAAGATGCGCCAGACGCGGGCGAGATAGGAGCCGACGGCGGCATACATGAAGCCGGAGAAGAGCGGCACGGCGCCGATGCGCAGGAAGCTCTCCTCGGGATAGATCCAGCTGCCGGCCTGCGTCTTGAACAGTTCCATCAAGGTGCCGACGATATGGAAGACGAGGATGATGCGGGCCTCTTCCCACGTCTCCAGACCGGACAGGAGCATGATGGCCTGGATGGCGATGGCCGCGAGAACGAGGAAGTCGTAGCGCGATACGGGAGCGCCTTCCGGGTAGAACAGGAAAGTCGCCACAAGGAGGGCGAGCATGGCCCCGCCGAACAGGCAGGCCCAGGCCTGCTTGATGCCGAAGGCGAGAAATTCGAACGCCGCCTGGCTGACGGGACCGCGCACCCAGCGGGCGTGGAGGGCGGCGCGGGCGGCATGCATGCGGTGCTGCAGGGGGGTGGAAGGGGGCGGAGTGGGCGCAGACGACATGGGGCCTTGCTTCTGCTCCGATCCGGGCGGGTTTGAGACCGGAACGGGCCGTTCCCTGGGTGAAATTCCGGCTTTGTTACGATTGCGGCCTGTCGTAAGGATTAACCTTGGTCAATCGAGGGGACTAAATATGGCTTATGCTTCGGGAGTTCAGCTGAGCGGTCTTGCCGGCATCGTCGGCGCCGCCGTAGGCGGCTATATCGGCTACACACAGGCAGCCGATGTCAGCAATTTGACACCCATTGCGGGCGCGCTGATTCTTGGCGGCGTCGGTCTTGTCGCGGGCAGCGCCGGGGCGTTCCTGCTGAAATCAGCGATGCAGTTCGTGATCTACCTCATCATGTTCGGCGTGCTGGTCTATGTCTTCCAGGGACCGATCACGAGCATGACCGGGATAAACCCGGTGGAGGCGACACTGGAATTCCTGGGTGACATGGGGCTGCCCGTGAAGACGGCGACAGAGAAGCTGGTTACCGGCTCCAACTAGGCTTTCGCTTTTCGAGGAAGGCCGCAATACCTTCCTTGCCTTCCTCCGACGCCCGGCGGGCGGCGATGCGGCGTGCGGTTTCATGGCCGAGATCCTTGTCGATGACCTCGCCGGTGACATCAGCAACGAGCCTCTTGGCATCGGCAATGGCACCGGGCGCGGCGGAGAAGACAAGATTGGCGAGGTGTTCTTCCATCGCCGTCATGCCAGCCTGGTCTTCCACGACATAGTGGACGAGGCCCATGCGCTCGGCATAGTCGGCATCAAAACTTTCCGCCGTGACAAACAGGGCGCGGGCCCAGCGCGGGCCGATGGCATCGATGACATAGGGGCTGATCGTTGCCGGTGTGAGGCCGAGACGGACTTCGGAGAAGCGGAACTTGGTGCCTTTCATGGCCACCGCCACATCGCAGGCCGCGACGAGGCCCGCACCGCCTCCCATGGCCGCGCCGTGCACGAGGGCGAGCGTCATCTGCGGCATTTCATAGAGCGACTGGAGCATGGCAGCGAGGCGCTGGGCATCATGCTCATTGTCTTCCTTGGTGTGGAGTTCGGCGGCCTGTTTCATCCAGTTGAGGTCAGCCCCGGCTGAGAAGGACGGGCCATTGCCGCGCAGGATCATCATCCGGATGGTTTCCTGATCGGCGATCGTATCGAACGCATCGGTCAGTTCCTCGATCACCAGCGCGTTGAACGCATTATGCACGTCAGGCCGGTTCAGCGTGACGACCGCGAGGCCCTCCTGCGTCGCTGCGAGGCGGATGGTTTCATAGAGGGTTTCGGCTACGGGGTCGGTCATAGGGTATCCTGACGTTTGAGGGGCCGTTCGGTTCCGGCAGCCTGCCGGTAGTGACTGGACGGACGCAAGGCGGGTTTCTCGACACTATGCCAGAGAAGCAGGCTCGCGGCGAATACGATTAAACCCGTAAGCCCAAAGCCTGCAACCGGCCCGAGCGCGGCAAAAACACCAAGCATCACAAGCGCCTGCAGGATCGGGAAATGGGTGATGTAGAGGCCATAGCTGACATCGCCGAAGCGGGCGGCGTTGAGGACTGGGCCGGGCATGAAGGCGACGGCGGCGATGAGGCCGGTCAGGCCTGCGGCGCGCAGGGGCGCGAGCACCGGGTGCGCGAACGAGGCGGCCACGAGAACGAGACCGGCCAGGCCGAACAAAGACGGGCGGGCCTTTGCGATGTCCCACACCTGCCAGAGCGCGATGCCGCTGGCGAAGAAGGCCATCTGACCGGGCAGCTGGCGGGCGAGCGTGGGGGCGGCGGGGTGGTCGATGAGGTGGGGCAAGGCGAGACGCCAGGCCTCGCCGCCCGCATAGAGCAGGGCGATGCCGAGCCACCAGAGAGCCCCCATGCGGCGCAGGACGAACGCGATGAGCGGCAGGACGAGATAGAACATGACCTCGATCTTGAGTGTCCAGAGCGCGCCATTGACCTCGGTGAAGCGGTTCGCCCCGAACAGGCCCGGCAGGCCCGGTGCGAGGAAATTCAGGAAGGTGAGGTTTGCGGCAAGGTAGGCGAGGACGCCGGCCAGGTCGCCGCTGAGGAGGAGCGAGATGACCGCGGGAATGAGAATGATGGTGGCGTAGGCCGGATAGAGCCGCCGGACGCGCTTGCCGGCATAGTCTGACAGGGTCTGCGCGCGGGCGAGCGAGCCGGAGACGAGCGCGCCGGAGGTGATGAAGAAGCCCTGGATGGCGATCTCGGCGCCCTGCCCCAGCCAGAGCTCGAGCGGGCCGCGCGGGTCAATCGCGGTCAGGGCCACGGCGTGGAACACGACGACCATGGAGGCGAAAACCAGCCGCAGCAGGTCGAATCGATTTGTCTGCACGGGCGAAATCCTCCGGCGACACTGGTCACAGCCAGCGGCGGGAAAATCAAGCCTGCCTGTGCGAGGGAATGCGGGGTCAGACCGCCTCGCGTCCGAATATCCGCATGTCGGTGCACCAGCGCTTGAACTTGGCCTCATCGACCTCGCCCGCGCCGCCAAGGATGGTGTGGTGCAGCGGACTGAAGCCGGACAGGCCAAGCACGCCGCGCTCGAGCGCGCGCAGGGCGCCGGCATCCATGCCAAACCGGTAGACAAGGCCGGGCATGCCCATGGTGATGACCGTTCGGGCGGATTTGCCCTTCATCATCTGCATGGGCCATTTGTGGGCACTGTCGGATGCGGCGAGGAAGAATTCTGCCCGCGCCGCCTGTTCGAAGAAGGCGCGCAGCTTGGCCGGCATGCCGCCGAGCCAGAGCGGAAAGGCGATCAGCAGGTGATCGGCGTCGGCGATCTTTTGGCGTTCGCTCAGCACCGGCTCCGGCGGCGGCGTGGCGAAATCGTCCGGCGTGCTGAGGAAGCCGAAATCGAGACTTCCGACGTTGATGCGCGAGACGGCGTGGTCTTCCTGCGCGGCGCCTTCGGCATAGGCATCGCACAGGGCGTGGATGAGGTGGCGCGGGGCCGGGTCCGGGTGGCCGTCGATGATGCAAATATTCGCCATGGCGGGTCTCCTCTGGGTGCTGTCCCGTCGCAACATGTACCTCAACAGGCGGGTTTTCCCCATAGGGACTTCCCCCTAGGCGGGCGGAATGCAAAGAGGGCCCGCCAGCGGCAGGCCCTCCCCCGGTCCATGTCAAATGCGGTTACTGACTATCAGCCAGATCAATCGCGGACACGGATGTTCCTGTCCTCTCAGCCTGCGCGGCGTAGACCGCCTCGTAGAGCTCATCTTCGGTGACGATGCGGTTCTGGTCGAGATCGAACTTGGTGAACTTGGCGATGGCTTCGGACTCGCTGGCGCGGCGCGTGCCGGTCTGGTGGGAGACATATTCGTCTTCCGAGATCAGGCCGTCACCATCAAGGTCAAACTGGCTGAAGGACGGCATCTGCCGGGCCTGCGCGGCCAGCGAGACGGCCATGGCCGCCGCCAGAATGATCACTGCCTGCCTCATCATGCCGCCGCCTCCTTGCCTGCCGGGCCTCACCCCTTCAACAACAGACACTACGGCAAGCCGTCCTTAATTGGGCGTGAAAATCAGTTCACGAACAAGATGTAATGTTCACATCCTGAACACGCCAAACCCGCGTTCGGGGAATGGGGCGTTGAGGCAGGCGGAGAGGGCGAGGCCGAGGACGCGGCGGGTGTCGGCGGGGTCGATGATGCCGTCGTCCCAGAGGCGGGCGGTTGAGAAATAGGGGTTGCCTTCGGTCTCGTAGAGGTCGCGGATCGGCTGTTTGAAGGCTTCTTCTTCCTGCGCGGGCCAGTCGCCGCCCTTGCGCTCGATGCCCTCGCGCTTGACCGTGGCAAGCACGGAGGCGGCCTGCTCGCCGCCCATGACGGAGATGCGGGCGTTCGGCCACATGAACAGGAAGCGGGGGCCATAGGCGCGCCCGCACATGCCGTAATTGCCTGCCCCGAAGCTGCCGCCCGTCACCACGGTGAACTTGGGCACGCTGGCCGTGGCGACGGCGGTGACCATCTTGGCGCCGTCCTTGGCGATGCCGCCGGCCTCGTATTTCGAGCCGACCATGAAGCCGGTGAGGTTTTGCAGGAAGACAAGCGGGATGCGGCGCTGGTCGGCCAGTTCGATGAAGTGGGCCGCCTTCTGGGCGCTCTCGGAGAAGAGGATGCCATTGTTCGCCAGGATCGCGACGGGCATGCCGTAAAGCCGGGCAAAGCCGCAGACGAGGGTTTCGCCATAGAGCTTCTTGAACTCGTGGAATTCGGAACCGTCGACCAGGCGCGCGATGACTTCGCGGGCATCATAGGTTTCCTTCAGGTCCGGCGGGACGAGGCCGTGCAGTTCGGCGGGGTCGTAAAGGGGTTCGGCGGGCTCTGTGAGGGCGAAGGGCTGGGGCTTGGGTATGGCGAGGGTGCGGATGATGGAGCGCACGATGGCGAGCGCGTGGGCATCATGGGCGGCGTAATGGTCGGCGACGCCGGACTGGCGGGCATGGACATCGGCGCCGCCAAGGTCTTCGGCGGAAATGATCTCGCCGGTGGCGGCCTTCACCAGCGGCGGGCCGCCGAGGAAGATGGTGCCCTGTTTGCGCACGATGATGGTCTCGTCGCTCATTGCCGGGACGTAGGCGCCGCCAGCGGTGCAGCTGCCCATGACGGCGGCGATCTGGGGGATGCCCTTCGCGCTCATCTGGGCCTGGTTATAGAAGATGCGGCCGAAATGCTCCCGGTCCGGGAAGATTTCGGACTGGTGCGGCAGGTTTGCGCCGCCTGAGTCCACAAGATAGATGCATGGCAGGCGGTTTTCGAGGGCGATCTCCTGCGCGCGCAGGTGTTTCTTGACCGTCATCGGGTAATAGGTCCCGCCCTTCACCGTGGCGTCATTGCAAACGATCATGCATTCGCGGCCCTCGATGCGGCCGACGCCGGTGATGATGCCCGCGCCGGGCGCATCATCGTCATACATGCCATTGGCGGCCAGCGCGCCGATCTCGAGAAAGGCGCTGCCCGGATCCACCAGGCGCTCGACACGCTCTCGCGGCAGCAGCTTGCCGCGCTCGGTGTGGCGCAGGCGCGCGGCCTCCGGCCCGCCCAGCGCGGCCGTGGCGGTCTTCTCCGTCAGTTCGTCCAGCAGTGCCTGCATGGCGGCGCGATTGCGGGCAAAGCCCGGCCCGGCGACGTCGAGACTCGATTTCAATACGGGCATGATGCCTCCCTTGTGGGCCTCGTGCCTGCTTAGCGAGGGCCGTGGCCTGTGTCACGCGGCTGTAACCCAAAATTGAGATTGTCATTGTAGTGTGGCTCTTGGAAGGACCCTTCGAAATGGGCATGTTCAAAACCATGAGTATCGACGTCACGCCGGCGCTGAAGAACATCCCGTTCCTGAAGGATGTTCCCGCCCGCGCCATGAAGGCCGCGGGCAAGGAAGCGAAATGGTTCTCGCTGCCGGCCGGCGGCGCGTTGTTCAAGGCAGGCGAGCCCGCAGACTGCATCTATTTCGTGCTGTCCGGGTCGCTCGGCGCGTTCCACGACGGCCCGGAAGGCGCCAGCGACTTCATCGGCCACATCCGTGCCGGTGAACCGGTGGGCGAGATGGCCCTGTTCCTGGGCGGCATCGACATGGACGGCAGTGGCCAGATCGACGACGCTCCGCATACGGGATCCGTCTATGCGATCCGCGATTCGGAAGTCATCGCAATCACCCGCAAGGGATGGGAGCGGATGGTGAAGGCCGAACCGGAACTGCTGGAGGCGATGATCCGCATCATCCTGCGCCGTGTGGGTCGCGCCGGCCAGCGCTCGACCCGCGCCGCGCCGAAAGTGTTCACCATGGTGGCCACATCGCCCACGATCGACCTGAGCTTGCGGGCAAAGTCCCTTGCCGCCTGCCTGGGACAGCTCGGCAGTTCCTGCATCATCATTTCCGAAAAGGAAGGCGACGAGAAACCGGCCTCCTTCTTTGACGAACTTGAAATGAATCATGATGTCGTGATCCTGACCTCGACGATTGGCGACAATGCCTGGTTCCGCCTGTCGATCCGACAGGCGGACCGGATCTGGGTGATGGCCCGGGCCGATGCGCGCCCGTCCATTCCGCTGTTTCCGGATGACAATTCGCCTGCGCTGGCGCTCAAGCTGGTGGACGTGGTGCTGCTGCATCATGGCAATGAGCGGCGCGCCGCCAGGCCGCTGGAATGGCTGGAAGCGTCCGGCGGCAGCCGCGTGTTCCACTGGACCGGCGTGCAGGGAGAAAGCTGCGGCAGGCTCGCCCGGATCATGTCGGGCCGGTCGGTTGGCGTGGTCATGTCAGGTGGCGGCGCACGGGCCTATTCGCATATCGGCATGGTGCGTGCGCTTCGCGAACAGGGCATCCCGATTGATTTTGTCGGCGGCTCGTCGATGGGCGCCGTCATTGCCGCCTGCGTCGCCATGGGCTGGGACGACAAGGAAATTGACTGGCGCATTCGCAAGGCGTTCGTCGAAACCAATCCGCTGGGAGACTATAACCTGCCTGTCGTAGGCATGGTGAAGGGCCTGCGTGTCAATGCCCGCCTGAAAGAGCATTTCGGCGACGCGGAAATCGGCGACCTCGGCATTCCATTCTTTGCCACTTCGACCAACCTGAACACCGGCACGCTGCGGCTGCACCGGTCGGGCCTGTTGCGGGAAGCCTTGCGCGCGTCGATTTCCCTGCCCGGCATCCTGCCACCGGTCGTGGACGGGCATGACGTGCTGGTTGACGGCGCGGTTCTGAACAATTTCCCGGTCGATGTGATGCGCGAGATGCATCGCGGCTATGTGGTCGGCGGCGACGTGACACAGCAGGCCGAAGGCCTGAATGTCGAGGAATTCATCAATCCGCCAAATTTCTTCCGCTGGGTGCTGATGAACGGCTTTTCTGCCGCGCCGCCCATTGCCGGCCTGCTGATGCGCGCCGCCACCATACGCGCAGACCGGACTTTCGGACGGGACATGACGGACCTCTTGATCCTGCCAGACCTGATCGACACGGAGTTGCGGGACTGGGAAGCCTATGACGCGACCGTCGAAGCCGGCTACGAAGCGACCAAAATGGCTTTGGAAACAAGCGACATCAGGCAAAACTGCTGCCCGGTCTGACCCTTTGATGCGCAGTCCCTCAATGGTCCATTAACCGTAACTGCGCCATCCTGCCTCTCAACCGAGACCAGAACACAATAACAGGTCCGGGCCGGAGGAATTGTTCAATGGATGCAGCAATATTTGACCTGCTCCCGTTCACATGCGTGGAAATTTCCCCGATTCGGGATGAAGACGGCACGATTGTCGATTTCGTCTGGGAATCGGCAAACGATTCTGCCAATCGCGTGGTTCTGCCGGAGGGCGGATCGATTGTCGGCCTGCGCGTCTGTGATGTCGACCCGGCCTATCGCGAATCCGAGATGTTCTTCGATGCGGTAAAGTGCATCGAGACGGGAGAGCGCCGGGAACTTGACACTAGCGGACGCCGCCCCAGCCCGCATGGCCGCCTCAGGCACCTGCAGGGGACTGTCATTCGTTACATGATGGTACCCTCAGAGAAGGGGTGCGTGATTTTCTCGATCGAGATTACCGACATCATCAACGCGCGCGACGAAGCCTTCGACTCTGTCGAAATGTTCAAGGCCGCCTTTGACCACGCCGTGCAGGGCATCACCCTGACGACAGAATCAAGCGATATCATTTACGCAAATTCGGCGATCCATGAACTTCTTGGATACGAGCCCGGCGAACTGGTGGGCAAGTCGAGCAGCGTGATCATGCGGCCCGAGGACTATCGCGCGGTGGTGAAAGCCGGCACCCAGATGTGGGGCGGAAAGCTTGACCAGCAGATCATCGACCTGATCCTGATCAGCAAGACCGGTGAGGAAATCGTCATTTCGAACGCGCTTTCGAGCGTCTATTCCGAAGTTCGCGGCGAGCGCATTTTTATCTCACATGCCCGCGATGTGCGTGAAGACCGCAAACTGGCGCATGAACTGGCATCGGCCGTCCAGAAGGCCGAACTGGCGACCCTGCTGAAATCCGAATTCCTGGCCAATATGAGCCATGAAATCCGCACACCCCTGAACGGCATTCTCGGCATGGCCCAGGTTTTGGCGAGCTCGGACCTCGATGACGTGCGCGCTGACCAGGTGAACGTCATCCTGGAATCGGGCAATGCCTTGCTTTCCATACTGAATGACATTCTCGATCTCTCCAAGATCGAAGCCGGGCGGATGGAAGTCACGGTGATCGAGGCCGACCTGCGCCACAAGCTGGGCCGGCTTTGCAAGCTTTATGAGCCGACCGCAGACGACAAGGGCCTGAAACTGAAACTGTTTGTCGATCCGAGCGTGCCCGCTGCATTGACGATTGATCCTGTGCGTGTGCGCCAGTGTGTCGGAAACCTGATTTCGAATGCCATCAAGTTCTCAGATTCCGGCGATGTCCTTGTCGTGGCAACGGGGCAGCCGCTGGCAGACAAACGGGTGAAAATTACCATCCATGTATCCGACACCGGGTGCGGTATTCCTGCCGACAAGATCGACCGGATTTTCGAATCCTTTGCGCAGGCAGACGGGACGACGACCCGCAAGTATGGCGGCACGGGGCTTGGCCTGCCGATTACACGGCAACTCGCCCGGCTGATGGGGGGAGACGTTTCCGTGGTCAGCGAGCCCGGCAAGGGGTCGATTTTCACGTTGACCTTCGAGTCCGAAATCGCCGAGTCGGTTTCCAGGGATGCCCTGCTGCGCAAGCTCGAACCGGTTGCAGGAGGCCTGAAAGCGGGATCTGGCGAGGCGGCGTCAAATGCCAGGCGCATTCTGGTCGTTGACGACAATGCGATCAATCGCCGCGTCGCACGGACGTTCCTTGAACAGAGCGGTTACGAGATTGACGAGGCCCATGACGGCAATCACGCGCTGGAGAAGCTCGATGGGGCAGTATTCGACCTCGTGCTGATGGATATCCACATGCCCGAACTCGACGGACAGCGGGCATTTGACCGCCTTCGTGCCGGGACGAGTTCCAACAAGGACATCCCTGTCATTGCCCTGACCGCAGATTCCATGCGCGGGGACCGGGAGAAATACATCGCACGCGGCTTCAGCGGCTATGTCTCCAAACCGGTCGACCAGCGCTCGATCCTGTCTGTTGTCGAGGAGGCGCTGGCCGGCGCATCGACACAAGGGGATCGACGCCGCCGGGCCTGAGCGCGAAGGCAGAATTAGCGGTTTCCGTTCCTATTGGCGAACATCCTGCCGAACCATCAGTTCGAGTTCCAAAACACGCTCGCCAGTTGTTCGCATCTCGCATAGCCCACGCGTGATACGGCCAATGCTGCCCCGGCCATACCGGAGGCCCGCAAAGTCGCATTTGTTTCGCAGCCAGACCTCCCAGTTTTGCTGGTAGGTGTCGAGACGGGGGGCGACGGCATATTCGTCGTCGCTATCGTATCTTGCCTTGTAGTCCCGGAGTGTCCTGAGCGGGGCAGCGATCTGGGATGCCCAGTATTGACGCTCAATTTCAAAGCACTCGACCATCGACGATGTACTGCCATTTTTGCCGGGGCATGCAGCCACGATCAGGCCAATGCAGTCTTCGGAGGGACCATGATCAATAGTGCCGATCTGGCGGCAAGCTTCAACCTGCTCGATTGCGGGTGTTTTCCAATCATCGGCTGGTGGACTTTCTTCCGCATGAACGGCTGCCGTGGAAATGCCCACCCACGCGGCAATCAGCAAAAATCGCATCACGCCGTTTCGCCGAACAGTTCGCGGCCGATGAGCCAGCGGCGGATTTCGCTGGTGCCGGCGCCGATCTCGTAGAGCTTGGCGTCGCGCAGGAGGCGGCCTGTGGGATACTCGTTGATATAGCCATTGCCGCCGAGGAGCTGGATGGCGTCGAGGGCGAGCTTGGTGGCGGTTTCAGCGGCGTAGAGGATGGCGCCGGCGGCGTCCTTGCGGGCAGTCTCGCCGCGGTCGCAAGCTTTCGCGACAGCGTAGACATAGGCCTTGGCAGCGTTCATCTGGACGTACATGTCCGCGAGCTTGCCCTGCACGAGCTGGAACTCGCCGATCGACTGGCCAAACTGCTTGCGGTCATGGATGTAGGGGATCACGACGTCCATGCAGGCCTGCATGATGCCTGTGGGACCGGCGGAGAGCACAGCGCGCTCATAGTCGAGGCCGCTCATCAGGATACGTGCGCCCGCGCCGACGGGGCCCATGACGTTGGCCTCGGGCACTTCGCAGTCCTCGAACACGAGTTCGCCGGTTTCCGAGCCGCGCATGCCAAGCTTGTCGAGTTTCTGGGCGACCGAGAAGCCCTTGAAGCCCCGCTCGATCAGGAAGGCAGTGATGCCCTTGGACCCGGCGGCCGGGTCGGTCTTGGCATAGACGACCAGCGTATCGGCATCGGGGGCGTTGGTGATCCACATCTTGGTGCCGTTGAGAACGTAGCGGTCGCCTTGCCTGTCGGCGCGCAGTTTCATCGAGACGACATCGGAGCCCGCCCCGCTTTCGCTCATGGCAAGGGCGCCGAGGTGTTCGCCGGAGATGAGTTTGGGCAGGTAGCGCGCTTTCTGGTCGTCATTGCCCCAGCGGCGCAGCTGGTTGACGCAGAGGTTCGAATGGGCGCCGTAGGAGAGACCGACCGAGGCAGAGGCGCGGGAGATTTCCTCCATCGCCACGACATGTTCGAGATAGCCAAGCCCGGTGCCGCCCCATTCCTCTTCGACAGTGATGCCGAGGAGGCCAAGCTCGCCCATCTTGGGCAGGAGGTCGCGGGGGAATTTGTCCGTCCGGTCGATCTCTGCCGCACGCGGGGCGATCTCGTTCTGGGCAAAGTTTTTCACGGTTTCGCGGATCATGTCCGCGGTTTCACCGAGATCGAAGTTCAATGAGGGATATGTGTTCGGGATCATGGCTCCTGACTAGCAGGACCGGCCCCGGATGTCAGCGGAAAAACCGCTGCTGCGACGTCAGGTGCGGCGCGATAATGAGCGCATCAGATAATAGGCCGAAATCACAAGAATCACGCCGCTGCCCAGCGCAAGAAGGGGGCCGACGAAAATATCGGATGACCGGTCAGCCAGCCGGTAGGCTTCGCGGAAGAAACGGTCGACGCCGAGCAGGAAGCCGATCAGGCCGAGGCCCGCGAGCAGCGCAAACGGCCAGCCTTCCCGCAATACTTCATACCATGTGTCATCATGGTAATTGCCATTCTCGGCCAGTGTCCGCTGAATTTCCTCGTCGCTGAGGCGAATCTGTTCGAGGTCGTCAACAATGGCCGGATCGGCCGGGGGCAGCATGCCGCCACCATACTCAAGGGGGGAGTTATAGGGGGACTGAGCGGGGGGGCGCGGCGTGCGGCGGCGCTCGATACCTTCCGGCGGTCCTTTCGCGATATCGATCACGGGAGAGGGCTGCTGGCTCGCTTCAGGATCGGCCAGCGCCGACACGGCCCGCGTGATCTCGTCAATGCTGGGGCCATCCTGAGCGATGTCATTGTCGGCGACGGGACGGGTCTGGCCGGAGGCGAGCGAAGCATTCTCGCCGAGGATGCGGGTTAGGCGTTCGTTGACGGCGCGGGCGGCGGCCTGGGACGAGGCTTCGGCGGCCCTGGTTGCGGTTGCCCGGTCACCCTTGACGCGGGTTTCGACGATCACGGCGCGCTCGCGGGGGGCTGTCAGCGACGCCGCCGCATCGAGCTCTGGGTGGACAAGGGCGGACGGCACAGAGGCGCGCCCCTCCGGGTGCTCGAGGAAAAGCGCTTTCTCGGCGGCGCGGCGGCGCACCAGGGCGTCGATGACCCTGACTTCGCCCTCGACGCGGCCCTTGCGCCAATAGGTCATGGCGTCGGCGGCCTGAAGGCGGTCACCGCTATTGAGGTGAGCGAGCACGTCCGATGCGATGAAATCGTCGATGCCGATATTGAAGACGAAGGATACGAGGGCATCAAATTCGTTCTGGCTGAGCGGGGCGAGGACGCGGTCGATAATCGCCCGCTCGACGGGCAGCAGGTCATGGTGCTTCAGGATCAGTTCGGCATCGTTACGGTTAACCGAGAGACCCCTGCGGGCTGTTTCCGTATGGCCGTATCCAATGATCCAGGAGCCGCTTGGAAGGCGGGCCGCGCGCGAACGAAAGCCCTCAAAGCTCTTGATGAGCTCGAGCCCTGGCCGAGACGTTCGCATAGGACGGGCCATTCAGATGGCTCCCGTATTGATACAATTGGACTTTTACTATCGCGCCACAGTGCAAATGGCGCGCCTGTTCGCCTGAGTGGCGAATGCAGACTGTAAAATGCCCCGATTTACAGCAAAACCAGGGATGCGAGCCCGAGAAAGCTGAAGAAGGCCATCACGTCCGTCAATGTCAAAACGAACACGGACGAGGCCACGGCAGGGTCTGCCCCCAGGCGCTTGAGGCCAAGCGGAACGAGGATTCCTGACAGGCCCGCCCACATGAATGTGGCCAGCATGGAGGCGGCAATCACCAGTGCCAGCTTCAGATCCTGGAACCAGATCAGGGCGATGATACCGACGCCGATTGCAAATATGACCCCGTTTACCAAGCCGCTGAGAAACTCTCGGACGACTGCCCGGCGTGCGGCGGCGCCATCCAGCTGGCGTTCGGCTATGGCGCGCACCGCCACGGCGAGCCCCTGGCTGCCGGCATTGCCGCCAAGCGCTGCCACGACCGGCATCAGGATGGCGAGGGCCACGATTTCCTGAATTGTCCCCTCGAAGAGCGAAATGATGGCGGACGCAATGAAGGCCGAGAACAGATTCACACCCAGCCAAGGCGCCCGGGCCATCACCGTGTCCCAGACTGTGTCGGACCCGTCGGCGGAGCGCACGTTGAGCAGCGAAAGCAGGTCTTCAGTGTGTTCAGACTGGATAACGTCGACCATGTCATCGACCGTAATCATGCCGACCAGCCGGCCGGCGGAGTCCGTGACAGGCGCCGAGGCGAGCGAATATTTCTGGAACTGGAAAGCCACTTCTTCCTGGTCCATGTCGGTCGAGATGGTCGACATCGGGTCTTCCATGATGTCCGACAGCTGGGTGTCACGCGGTGTGCGCAGCAAAGTCGCAAGCGGCACCACACCAGCGAGGCGGTGGGCCGGGTCGATGACATAGACTTCGTAGAAGACTTCCGGCAAATCAGCGCCCAGTTCACGCGCATGGTCGATCGCATGGCCCACGGACCAGAATTCAGGCAGGGCCACGAATTCCGTCTGCATGAGACGGCCGGCGGTTTCTTCCTCAAAGGCGAGGCCGCGTTCATACTGGGCCCTGTCGATCGGGGCCAGGTCTTCGAGAATGCGTTCCCGGCGTTCGTCTTCCAGGTCATCGAGAATTGTCGTCGCATCATCGGAGTCGAGCTCGTCGAGCGCGCTGACGACTGCATGGTCAGGCAGGACATCAACCGCGCCCTCCCGGTAGGAATCGCGCAGCTCGATCAGGATGTCGGGTGGCAGTTCCCCGCCAAGCAGCCCGACCGCATCCTCAAAGGTATCATAAGGCAACTGCTCGAGCAGGTCGGCCGCATCGGCCGGGTGCATGCGCTGAAGCATGCGCACGAGCCAGCGCGTATCGCGCTCTTCGACGGCATCTGCCATGTCCTCCAGCAGGGCGGCGTCGATTTCGGCGGAGTCCGGCGTCTTGGAAGATGGCTGAGAGGTATCTGTCATGGCGCTGTTCTTGCCGGGGTTGGCGGGTTTCGGCAAGCGGCGACATCAACAGCTAGGGTTGGGCGATGAGCTCGGGCCGGATCATCGACAGCGCGCCATAGAGGTCTTTGAGTTTCGCATCGCCAAGCACTTGCTCCACTCGCGTCTGGGCCTGTTGCCAGAGTGGCCATGCCTCTTCGAGCTTGGCCACGCCAAGCGTGGTCAACAGAACGCGCCGCCGACGACTGCCCCCCTCATTCCCGCGGAACACCAGATCCGCCTTTTCCAGCGGCTTCAGGTTGCGAGACAGGGTTGTGCGATCAATATCGAGAATGCTGGCAATGTCGGAAATCGATTCCGGCTCGGTACGCCTGATGACATTGAGCAGTCCAAACTGTGTGATCGTGATGCCTGCGGGGCGCAAGGCATCGTCATAGTGACGCGTCAACACGCGGGCCGCCCGCAGGAGACGGGCCGCAGAGCAGTTGATCGGCGGATCGCCTGAAACATCGCGTGTAATCATATTACGTGCATATACAGCTTTATACTGAAACTTCAATCGACAACGTCACTACTGGCGAACAGTATGAAATGAAGGCGTTGACATAAGCATAACGTGTATATACATATTTTTTACTCATTCTGTGTGTCGCGTTAAATCCAAGCTGTCAGCCAGCCCTCCGTTTTCCGACATACTACTCCCCATCCGGCGCCACCGTGCCGGATGGGGCCTTTTCTTCCCAAGGGCGCAATTCTGCGCAATATCGTGTATATGCACTAACGAAAGCCTGACCGATGAATGCATTCTCCTCCCTTAAAGCTGGCCTCCTGATTTTCTTGATGTTCGATCCCAATGCGCACGCGCAGGGTATCGTCTACCATTTCGGGCAGTCCGCCGCCGAAGCCTGCGCTGCGCGTGTCGCAGACCCGGAGGAGCGCTCTGCCCGCATCCTGCGCCTGTGCGAGAATGCGCTGCACGCGCCCGACCTGACACCCGCCAGCTACGCCGCCACCCTGACCAATACGGGAATTGTGAAGATGCGCCGCGGCGATCTCGATGCAGCCCTTGCTGACTTCCAGGCGGCGCACGCAGAGGATGCTGCCTCGCCTGACGTCGCCATCAATCTCGGGGCTGCTCTCGTCCGGCTCGGTCGGTTCGACGAGGCCCTTAATGTCCTGGCAGACCCGAAGGCTATTTCGCGGGAGCGTCGGCACGTGGCCTATCTCAACCGGGCGATTGCCCATTGGGCCCTGGATGATGTTGCCCACGCCCATGAAGACCTGACCGTAGCCACCGCCCTGAAACCTGACTATGCCCCGGCCCGGGAGATGCTGCAGCATTTCCAGGTCGCTGATGCGAATTAACGGGCGGCTGCGTCGAGCATCCTGCGTGTCTCGGCGGCCAGCATGCGCTTTTCCCCTGCGATGATGCTTTCGACGGCGAAGGCAAAGTCTGGAACGACGCCCGGATCCTCGGCAGAGTCATGCACTGTGAAGTCTTCCGAAACGAAGACACGGACCCAGTCTGACAATGGCCCGCCGGCCTGGTCGCATGCGGCCAAAAGTTCGGCGAGGACCTGTCGCTGAGCCAGCAGCCGTCCTTCGACTTCGGCATCCTGAATGGTTGTCATAGATTATTCTCCGTCTTCACGTGAAAGGGGCCGATGCATCGGCATCGGCCCCGGGTCCGGATCTGAGAGATACGGCCCTTAGGCTATTGGGGGTGCCCAGTATGGCGACAGACCATAGTAAGAGTAAACGGAGGCACCAAATGTGCGGTCCTTCAGGCGATCATGGTCGCCGCGGTCGAGCGTGGGTGCCCGCTCCAGTTGTTCCTTCGACAGGCTGACGACATAGCCGTCCTTGTCCTCGTCATAGGTCAGTGTCTGCCATGGCAGGGGGTGGCGCTTCTCGCCGATGCCCAGAAAGCCGCCGAACGACATGACGGCGTAGGCAACCTTGCCTTGCTGCTTGTCGAGCATCAGGCAATCGACCGAGCCGAGCTTGTCGCCTTTGGTGTTAAAGACAGTGGTGCCCTCAACCCGTGCGGAACTGATGAGCGGATTGGCGGATTGTTCGAGTGTGGTGGTCATGATTTGGTCTCCTTGCTTGAATTTGGCAGGTTCCAGCCCTCACCAAAACAACGGACGGGACCGGAGACTGTTCCGAACTGTACGGAAATGTCATGCCGCTCGGACTGCAGTCCCCCCGACCGCGCGCAGGAACCATTTCGGGCGCCGCCGGTTCTTCCAGCATGACCCGCCACGCCAACAGCCGCACCATCCGAATCCGCCCCGGCTATCCAGGCCGGAGCGGGAACCTGACCAATATCTGGCATATCTTCGCAACCGGGAACCTGCGTGCAGCTGCTGCCATGGCTCTCGCCGGAATCGTGTGCATGTGGACCTGCGTGCTGCAACGGGCGACGGGCAATTATGCCCTGCGGCGCCGTCAGGTCCTGCTGCTGACACATTACGCACCACGCAGCTGACCGTGCCCTTGCGGGCTGTCCGCTCGACGCCTGAAAGTGGAAAACCCGCGTCGGCAGCAAAGGCCAGATGGTGCGAACAAGACGCCTTTCTTGCGTGGCCTCATCTTGATGGAACAGACAGCGTCGGCGGGACGTCAGCTGTCAGCGTTGTCGGCAGTGTCTTACGATAACCGATCTGTGTGTTGAGCACATCAAACGCCAGGGCGACGCTGTCGGTTGCCTTGCTCATCCGAACCTGCACTTTGGTCTCACCGTTTCGATCGATACTGATCGTATCATTGACGTTCTGGAACGTCTGCTCACCGATGTTTTGCAACGTGAAGTTCACCGGGCAGGCATTTTTGATCGTAACGGCCAGGACTGAAGTCTTTCCATCGAAGGCTTCAGGGAGAAGCGAGAGGCACGAGCGGACCACGGCCTGGACATTTTCTTCCCGTCCCATCAGCTGGTCATGGTACCAGGCAACGGTGCGGCCATCAAAAAGGGCCTTCTTGAAGGCCTCCTCGGACCTGTCCGCCGCCAGAACAAGAGTCATCGGGCGTCGTCCGTCATGACCGGCATCGTGTGTCCAGTCGACAAGGCCATGAATGTCCGAATTTCCCAGCACCGTCAAATTGTGGTCGAGCGCGATCTGGAGGGCATGTTCGGAGAGGCCGTCCATCGTGCCGTTGGCAACTTCGATGCCTTGCAACAGTCCGTCTGCAATGAGCTGCTTCTGGTAGCCGGAAAGGCGCGCCACACCGTCCGGCTGCTGTGGCAGCCAGTCGGGGTGGTTGACGAAGACAAATGCTCCCTGCGCGTGGGCCGCCTCAATCGCGTCGCGCGGATCCGACGTCAGAAGCGCGTTCGCATCTTCGACAAAGACGGCGTTGATGTGGCCGTAGGGCTGGTCCCGTGTGACTTCCGCGCCGTTGATAACGAGGAGGCCCCTGTATTGCGCTTTCACGAGAGATTCGATCGCGACACCATAGGAGCGATTGCGGTCTGGGTTGGGAATATCTGCCTTGTGGGGCTGGTATTCGAGATGCTCGGTCACAGCCATGACGCTCAGCCCATCGCGGTGGGCTTCTTCCACCCGGATCGAAGGCCAGACCGCGCCGTCAGAAAAGACAGAGTGGGTGTGCAGATCAGCGGCGAGAATAACCTCGCCATCCGGTGTGTCAGGAAATACGACCGCACGCTCGTGAGCGGCAACGGGAGCAGCCAGACTTGCCAGTACCGCGACAATGGCAGGCACATGTTTCATAGACATATTTCATCTCCTTTTGGTGTCGTTTCCGCACAAAGGCCCTGCGCCTTCCTGCTCCTGATTCGTGATCAATTCCGCTCTGCGATGGTCAAAGATCGCTGGTTCTCACAGCAAGGTCTGTTGTGACAGGCGAGTCGGCGCGGCCAGAATCCTCGACGATCCGGAACTCCGACTGACAGTCGCCTGCCGAGAAGGTCGCGCGCAGATAGCCCCGCTTCTTGCCGTTCAGATAAGAGACATGCGGGTTGGCATCGCGCACGGTTTCCATATCCCTTGCCCATGGGCAGCCGGACGAAATCGAACTGCCGACAATCTCATGCCCGATCCGCCTGGACGATCTATCGAATGGCTTTTCGTACAGGGTGGACGCCATTGCCGTGTGCCAGTCACCGGTCATGAACACCGGGTTGGAAACACCATCGGCCAGCATCGAAGACAGGCGCTGCCGCGCGGCCGGATAGCCATCCCAGCTGTCAAGATTTGTCACGGCCGGCTCGGGGGCTTCAGTATAGCGATAGGGCGTAAACCAGACCTGGGTGGCGATGACGTTGAACGGTGCAGACGACTGCTTCAGCGATTTTGCCAGCCAGGCTTCCTGCTCCGCTCCCAGCATGGTCCTTTTGGGATCGAGGGCGTCGGCGCAATAGGGTTTGCGGCCGTCCCCGCAGGGTTGGTCGGACCGGAACTGGCGGGTGTCCAGAAGATGGACATTGGCGGGACCGAACCGGTATTGGCCATAGAGCTGGATCGCTGGCGCCATGTTCTGCAGGATGGGCGGCTTCTCGATGGGCATATGTTCATAATAGGCCTTGAAAGCAGCGTACTTGCGAATCTGGAACTCGAGTTTTGTCTGCTTTTCGGGATCCTGCGGCGTATCGCTGGCCCAATTATTGTCGACCTCGTGATCGTCCATCGCGACGATCCAGGGCGCGGCAGCATGCGCCGCCTGAAGATGCGGGTCCGTGCGATAAAGCGCGTAGCGGTTGCGATAGTCCCAAAGTGTCACGATTTCATTGCTGTTATGCAAGCGGACGGTTTCAAAGATGCGCCGCTCGCCGCCCCCGACATCCCGCAAGGTGGCGCCGAGCTTTCCGATGCCCCCTTCATAAATATAGTCACCCGTATGAATGACACAGTCAGGCCTCCAGTCGGCCATGTCGCGATAGGCCGCATAGAATCCGGATTCATAGCTCTGGCAGGACGCGAGCGCTATCTTGGCTTCCTTATCTTTCGGGCTTGTCGTGCGTGTACGTCCTACAGGACTTTCCTCATCACCATGGTAGAACTGGTAAAAATACTCCCGGCCAGGCTCGAGGCCTTTGACCGTTACGTGAACGGCATGCGCCATTTCGTCTGATGTTTCAACGACGCCGTCCTGAAGCGTCTTGCGCATCGCCTCGTCGGCGCAAACACGGTAACGCACCTGGGCTGTTCCGGGCGGCATTCCGCCTCCGTTCAACGGATCGGGTGCGAGACGGGTCCAGAGAATGACGCCATCCGGACGCGGAGAACCGGACGCAACGCCGAGTGTGAAGTGCGGTATTCCACTCTGGGCACGGGCCATTTTTGGTACCCATAGGGCTGCACCGCTGGCGGCCAGGAAGAGACGGCGAGAAAACATCTGAAAACTCCTTCGAACTGTCGGATCGTCGGTAGGCGGGCACCGGTGACGGGGAAACATCACCGGTGCCCAGTCACCCGATGAGGGGAGATCCCGGCCGAAACGGTTTCGGCCGGGCCACCAGGTGATTAGAATGAGTACTCGTACTGGATCCAGAACGATGTCGGTTTGCCGTTCCAGCCATACTGGCGGTAGTAAGCGCTATCGTTCGAAGTGACCTCACCCCGCACGACAGCCCTGTCGCGTGAATAACCTGCCCCACCTGAGGCACGCTCGAAATAATCTTCACCAAGAAGGTTCACGCCACGGACCAGGAAACGATGCTGTTTCTCGTCGCCGAGATAGTACTGGATTGATCCGTTGAGTACGAAATACTCTCCGAAGTTCACGTCTTCGACAACGCGATTGCCGTCTGCATCAACCATGCGGGCCAGAGTCGTTCCGGCATAGGCCCATTCCGGCCCTTGCAGACGCGGATTGAGTGCAAAGACCCAACGATCCGTGGGCGTGTAGGTAACAAGCCCGGACAGAGTCCATTCAGGCCGTTCGCTCGACTGCCGCAATTCTGCCGAGCCAGCCCGGCCGGGCACCACGAAGTCGAGATTCGTTGTCGTGCCGTCCAGACGGGCGGCCACGCCATAGACAGGGTTTGGCTCCAGCGATTCCATGTTGGTATAGCTGAAATCCGCCTGCCATTTGTCAAAGTCAAAGGCCACGTCGACCGTGAAGCCCTTGATGTCCTGCATGGCATTTGCGTTCACTGCGACAGTCTGGCTGTCTTCCAGACCTTTGCTTGCTGCAGTCGAGCAGAACGCATCCGGAGCAAAGATGTTTTGCCGGTTGCGCTCGATTGTGGCCGTGTCGTTGGTCAGGTTTGCGAAGAGCGGATTGGCAATGTCGTTGGCGTATTCGAAGCAAACTGCACCGACCGCCCGGTTGGTGAAGAGGTTCGTGATTTCCGTATCGAAATAGCCGAGTTCGATATTGTAAGTGCCGCCAAGGATATCGCCGTCCACACCGACACCCAGGTTCACCGCTTCGACTTCCTGAGGATCAAGCCCCGGATTGAGATTGGCATTGGCACCAAACGCACCGATCTCGTCGATCTTTGGCAGACTGTAGGATGTGCCCCCACTGGCGCGGCCATAGATGCCGGCACCAAAGTTCTGGCGGAGCCCGACTTTCCAGATCGACTGGTCAGCAAAGCTTTCATTGAAGTCCTGGCGCATTGCGAATGACCCGCTGAACCCATCGAGCACCGGAAGGGTCAGATGTAGATCACCGTAGACACCGGTACTGCTGAGCTTGACATCGCGGACACCGTAGCTGTCATCAGAATTGTCCTTGTAGCTCGTATTCTGAACACCGGCGACGACTTCGACATAGTCGTTGAGGGTATAGGTTGCCCTGGCATTGATCCCGTAGTCCACATAGCCGGACTCACGCTGGTCGGTCGTACCGAAGCCTTTCGTCAGGCCACCGTCACCGAACGATGCCGATGACTGGACGACGTAACCAATCGGCGCGCCAATCGGGAACGGGTTTTTCGGTGTCCCGTAAGCCTGTCCGAAGTACGGGCTGTCAGGATCCTGGTTAATGTAGAAGCTGCTGCCGCCATTGTTTCGATCATCGCCTGCACTGCCTGCAGATCCGTACGGATTGGTCACACAGCCGGCAGGAAGCCCCGGTACGGACGCAGCGAAAGCTTCGAATGCAGACGCAGTCGTAAAGGACGTGATGCCCTGCCCCGCTGCGATGGCCTGAATATCGTCCGGGAGATCCGAAAGGCGCGGAATCTGACAGATGCGCGCGTCGATCTCGTTGTTCTTCAGTTGAGGGTCCTGATAGTGGCCTTCGATATCCAGCTTGAGCTTGTCGCTGAAGCGATGCTTGAAGGACCCGTTATAGATCGGAAACTCGGTAAAGTTTGGCTGGAATACCGTGGATTGCGGGAACGAATCCCGGAAGTCGATCGTCGTATAGGCGGCGCCGAGCCGCAGCTCGGTGTCGGCACCCATCTGCCAGAGGTATTTGGCGCCAATGCTGTTGAAGCTGTACGGGAATTCATGGTAGCCGCCGAGCGCCATGACGTTGTCGCCATAGGCCTCCGGATCGAACAAGGTGTGCGCATCCGATTCGTATGAGCGGCCATAGATCAGCACGCTATGCTTGCCTGCTTCGTCGAGCGGGAACGACATGTTGCCGTAGATTTCACGCGTTTTGAAAGACCCGAAATAGGCACCAAACTCGCCCTTTCTCGTGCCGTCCGGCTCTTTGGTCTTTACACTGACAACACCGAGTCCGCCATTCGAGCCGAAGTACAGGCTGTTGCCGCCGCGGTAAACTTCAACGCCGCTGATCATGCGCGGGTCAATCGCTGTCGCTGGCCAGAGATCCTCCAGCGGTGAAGAGCGGTCGAAATAGGGGACGCCGTCAACAAGCAGAAGCGTATCCCGGTCCGTTCCGCCATCAATGCGGATCGTGAACTCGCCTTCGTCCGGCGAATAGCCGACATTGGCGCCCCGGATCAAACCTGCGGCGAGTTCACCGAAGTTTGTGAAGCCGCCGGTTTCGATTTCTTCCGCGCTGATAAGCTGGACCTGTGTGCCAAACTCGGCAAGCTCGATTGCAAGATCGCTGATCGTTGCATCAACGACCTGGCCTTCAACCCGGATTGTCTCAAGCCGGCGTCCGCCGTCATCTTCCTGTGCGACAGCAATCAACGGGATCGCTGTCGTCGCAAGCAATGCCCCCGCGCCGATCGCAAAGTTTCTTTTTACACCCAACATCATGGCCCTGTTCTCCTTTGAACCCCTCAGAAATGCCGCGCATACGGCACGATGCGGAGGCAATCCCGTTCTTGGATCCGACCGCCGCAGCCCATCCTTTAGCGACCGGACACGACGCTTATGTGAATTTTCAACAATTTTTACGTGAAATTAATTTAGTATTGCGTGATCAGTTTTTGAATATTACTCAAGCATCAAAGTGAGCCAGCAGGAGACGACGACATGGCGTATCGAGAACCGGGTCTACTCTCGGCGGAGAACCTGAAAACGCTTGAGGAAGCGCAAGGTTATCTCGTCGACTGGGATGGTTGCTGCGCCGTTGAAAACCAGTTGGTGCCCAGCGCAATGGCCTTTCTCAAGGCCAATCATGCCTGCTGCGCCATCGTGTCGAACAATTCGTCAAACACTGTCGATGACTTTGCCGAGATACTCGGCCGCTCAGGCATTCCGATGAGCAAGGACCAGATCATCCTGGCCGGAGTTGAGTCGCTCACCCGCGCGGCAGAGATGGATGCGGAAGGCGTACTTGTGCTGGGTGACACGAGGATGCGCGGCCTGGCGCGCAATCTCGGCTTGCCTCTGGCCCGGGAAAACATCGACCTCGTGGTTTTGCTGCGCGACACGCGCATGACCTATAACCGACTTGAGCTGGCTGCCAACGCACTCGCGAATGGCGCCCGACTGATCGTCGCGAACCCGGACCTTACCCATCCGGGTGTCGATGGACGGCTAAAACCGGAAACCGGAGCGCTCCTTGCAGCACTCGGCGCCTGCGTCGATCTCGGGTCCGTGGACATCGAAATCATTGGAAAGCCCGGACGGCACCTGTTCGACAAGGGCTGCGCTGCAATCGGCGCGGCCTATGAAGACGTGGTCATGTTTGGCGACAATCCGGCAACCGATATTTCGGGCGCAGACGCACTCGGCATGAACTCGCTACTGGTCAGCCCGTCGCCCGGAGTTTTCTTTGACTCCATTCTGGACGCGACTAAAACCGCTTGAGCGACAACACATCGAACGTCTTACGCAATGTGTCGGTCGCCCGTTCATAATCAGCAAGCGCCAATGCTGCAATCAATGCGTCCAGAACGCAAAGCTGGGCAATACGGCTGGTCATTGCCTCGGTTCGGAACTTTGTTTCCCGCGCCATCGTGAAGAGTTTGACATCAGCATAGGCTTGCAGCGGCGAGTTCGCGAAATTGGTGACAATGATCGTTTTCGCACCCGCTTCCTTTGCCAGCCGCGTCGATGCAAGCGTTTCATGCGTTGCGCCTGAATGGGAAATGGTGAGCACCGCAACGTCTGGGCCTGTGCGCGATGCGCTGATGGCCTGAACGTGGCTATCGACAACAACTTTCGCATTCAGCCCGATCCGCAGCATGCGGTATTGCGCGTCTTCAGCGATGGGGGCCGACGAGCCAATTCCGTAAATCTCGACCCGATCAGCGGCACGGATCACCTTTACTGCCTCTGCGACAGCGTCGGGGTCGAGTACGGAAAGCGTGTCCCGCAGCGCCTGAATGCCGGCATGAAACATTTTCCGGCAAACCGTGGTCGTGTCGTCCAGTGGCTGCAGATCTTCGTGGATGAACTGGACAGGCTGGACAACTTCCTGAGCGAGACTCAGCTTGAGCTGCTGGAAGCCCGTCAGATCGATCTGGCGGCAAAGATTGATCACGCTGCCGTCGCTTGCGCCTGTCGCCTCCGCAAGTTCCGTAACGGACATGCCGACAACCTGTCTCGGATTTTCGAGAATGTAATCTGCGATGGAACGTGTGCTTGGTCCGAGCGAGGCCTGGCGGACGCGGATCCGTGTCAGCACATTGTCGATTACGGGAGAATCACTTCGCCGGGTCGACAAGCCAGGCTTCTTAGATTTTCGATCCGCCACTGGATATCCACCCTTACACTCAAAACAGGCAACCACGCATTGAACATTTTTCAAAATATATCAAGAAATTTTTGAACCTGTAACACGCGCGTCATAAGCAGCAGCTACCCAGAACCGATTGAATGACTGCGGCCCGCAAACGGCAGACCGCACGGAATGCCAAGGGTAATCAGGATGCGCAGAGTATGGATAGTCATGGCGTTTCTTTTCGCCTTCGGAGCGCTTGAACCCGCTTCCGCGCAGAAGCGTGGGACGCGGCAGGAGCCTTTGCGCGTGCTGTTGATACCGGCTGACGGCGGAACTGAAGACGGCACAAAAGCTGACTTCAAGCCCCTTTTCGATGCCATCACGCGCACGAGCGGGTTGTATTTCGATGTGCAGGTCGGTCAGAGTTATGCAGCCGTCATAGAAGGCATGTGTGCCGGTCTGGCAGACATCGCCTGGTTCGGACCGGTCTCCTTTATCGAAGCGCGCAATCGCGGTTGTGCCGAACTGCTGGCAGTTGAAGAACGCGACGGTTCATCGACCTATTATGCAGCACTCTTTGTTTCGGCTTCGTCGGACATACGTGCCGTCGAGGACCTGCAGGGCCACTCCCTCGCGCTTGGCTCGAGCCACTCAGCCAGCAGCTTCGCCTATCCAATCGCAATGATCGCGCAGGCTGGCATCGACCCCTTATTTGATCTTGGCGCGCTGCGCCTCACGGGCAGCCACGCCAATAGCCTCATGGCGCTAAAGAGCGGCCAGGTGGACGCCGCGGGCGCATCGCTCGTGTCGTTCGAGCGGGCCGTGAACCAGGCTGGCCTTGACGCCTCGGCGTTTCGGATTCTTGCCAAATCCGATCCGATCCCCAATCCGCCTATCGCCATGAATCCAGGCCTGTCTGTAGCAATGAAAAGTGCGCTTCGCGACGCAATCGCAGGCGTCCATGCTGCACCGGGCGTCAATCAGGATGCGATCCGAGGCTACGGCGGCAAACGCGTGGACCGATACGACACCCGTGTCGACGAGACTGTCTTCACCGACGCCGCTGCGGCAATCGCCTTCATTGATGATGATTTCAAGGCAGCCGTCCTGCGCAAGGCCGGCGCGGCGCAGAACTGAAGCGACGTCCAGGCGGAGCGCTCGCGATGGAAATGAACATGACGATAGCGAGAAACAGCGCCGGCACCAAAAATTGTCAGGCACCAGAGGTGGCCGCGCTTGAATTTCAAGCAGTTTCCAAATCCTTCAGCTCGGGCACGCGCGCGCTGGACAAGGTCTCGCTAAGCATTGCCGCAGAACGTTTTACCGTCCTGCTTGGACCTTCCGGATCGGGCAAGACCACGCTGTTGCGGGCGGCGGTCGGGCTCAGCACACCCGATGCAGGTGAGATCATGCTCGCCGGGGAGTCTATTGCGGGTCGGGGTCTCAAAGCCGCGCGCCGCCGCATGGGCATGGTGCATCAGGATTTCGGCTTGTCGGAACGGTTGACTACCGCGCAAAACGTCATGGCAGGTGCCGCCGCTTCCGTCGGCTGGGTGCGCGTGCTGTTTCAAGCCTATCCCAGATCCATCCAGTTGAAGGCTTGCGAACTGCTGGCAAGGGTCGGCCTCGACGAAATCCAGGCAAACCGTCGCGCAGGGACCCTGTCCGGCGGTCAGCGCCAGCGTGTTGGCATTGCGCGCGCGCTGATCAACGATCCCCTCGTCATACTTGCGGATGAACCTGTTGCCAGTCTCGACCCGGCAACGGCGCAGGAAATCATGGCGCTGTTGCGCGAGGCCGCGGGCGAACGCGGCGCAGCCGTGCTGTGCAGCCTGCATCAAATCGATCTGGCACGCCGGTTCGCAGACCGGATAGTCGGCCTTAAAGACGGACAGATTGTTTTCGATGGCACGCCAGCCGACCTCACACCGGCCGCCCTTGCCATCATATTTGATGGTCCAGAGACACGGTTGAAGCCGATTGTGGCGGTCGCTTGAAAATGCTGCACGCAAAGGTTTCGATATGACCACGCTGGAAACGCCTCCGAACGATTCACCCTGGCATCTAAAATCGCCCATTGATGCTCGCGCGGTTTTCATTGTCATCGTCGCGTTCGTCCTGCTCAGCTTTTCTGCCCAACGCGTTGATCTCGGCAAGATGGCAGAGCAAATGGGCGAGTTCGGCCTCGCGAGCGTTGGCCTGAAAGACAGCTCCCAGATCGGGCGCGGCCTCGGCGGTCTTGTCTCTGACATGTTTCCTGTTGCGATCGCTGAACGCACACCGATCACGATGATCGAACATTTCGATGCAAACCGCCTACCTCCGTTTTCACGGATAGAGACTGTTCAGGTCGAAGAGAGCAAACTTGATTCTGACACGTTCCAGACGGTCACGCTCATGGTCGAGAAAACCTATCTGGTTCAGCCTGCCGGATACCTGGTGTTCGTCCTCGGAAAGATGCTCGAGACGATTGAAATCGCAATCTGGGCGAGCCTCTTCGCAATTATCGGCAGCCTGCCGCTGGCAATTGCAGGCGCCCGCAACTTTACGCCTCATCCCCTGATCTATTTCGCAGCAAGGAGCACCGTATCGTTCCTCAGATCCATGCCAGAGTTGATAAGTGCCCTCTTCCTGGTGCTTGCGTTTGGCTTCGGCCCGGTTGCCGGCATACTGGCGCTCGCACTGCACAGCATGGGCTTCCTTGCAAAATTCTACGCCGAAGACATTGAGGCGGCCGATCCGAAGCCACTGGAAGCCATGCGGGCGACAGGCGCCGGTAGTTTTGCGGCCCTGCGGTTGGCCGTGCTGCCTCAGGTACTGCCCAGCTACACGGCCCTCACATTGTACATACTCGACCGCAACGTGCGGATGGCCGCCGTGATCGGGCTCGTCGGCGCTGGCGGTATCGGGCAGGAGCTGAAGGGCCGCTATGACATGTTCCAGTACGACCGGGTTGGCACGATCCTGCTCGTTATCTTCATCACCGTCTTGCTGCTGGACCAACTGGCTGCGCATCTACGCCGGCGCCTGATCTAGCCTATCCATCGCAGCCGTCGGCCTGCCCCTGAAAGGGGGCCAGTATGCGATTTGGTACAGGCGATTGTGGAGATGGCGCGATGCTGATCAGGGTTCCAGAACGTTTTCATCGCCCTGAAAGCCAAATCCGGCATCGCTGATGCGGTCCAACTTTCTTATAAATTGCAGAGACTTATCGGCGGCAGAAACGTCTGCCTTGGTGCGGTCAAGAGGACTCGAACCTCCACGGGTTGCCCCACAGCGACCTCAACGCTGCGCGTCTACCAATTCCGCCATGACCGCACACTGGTCTGTAACAGGCAGACGGGCCGTATAGGGCGCTCGCAAACCTTTGTGAAGCCCCGATTATCGCCTATATGCGAACAGTCATGCAGAATTTTCCTTCCGTCGAATGGGCCGTGTCCGATGCCCCCGTCCCTTATGAGGCCGCGGTGGCCTTCATGGAGGCGCGCGCGCGGGCGATTCGCGAGGGCGAGGCATCGGAAATGGTCTGGTTCCTGGAGCACCCGGCGCTCTACACGTCGGGCACGTCAGCCAATCCGGAAGACCTGAAGGATGCCGCCCGTTTCCCCGTTTTCGATGCCGGTCGCGGGGGCCAGTATACCTATCACGGCCCCGGACAGCGGGTCGCCTATGTCATGCTAGACGTCGGTGCGCGCGGCCGGGATGTGCGAGCATTCGTGCAGAACCTCGAAGCGTGGATCATTGCCGCCCTCGGCGCCTTCAATGTCGAAGCCGGGCCGCGCGAGGGCCGTGTCGGCGTCTGGGTCGACCGGTCACAGGCCGGAACCGAGCTGCGCGAAGACAAGATTGCGGCCATTGGCGTGCGCCTGAAGCGCTGGGTCAGCTTTCACGGCATTTCACTGAATGTGGAGCCGGACCTGGAGCATTTCTCAGGCATCACGCCCTGCGGCATCGCTGATTCGCGCTACGGTGTGACCAGCCTGGTCGATCTTGGCATCCCCGCCAGCATGGACGATGTCGATATCGCGCTGCGCGACGCGTTCGAAACCATCTTTGCCAGCCGGCTCGTGGCGGTGCCAAGCCCGCTTCAGGTCGCTTCGTAGGGCCGCCGCCGCGCTTCATTCTCCGGGATATGGCTGCCCGTGCTGAACTCGCCCACGCCGCCGTTTGGCATCCGCGCGACATATAGCAGGGTCCACAGCATCGCGATGAAGGATGACAGCATCCAGATCGGCACGGCGAGGCCGACACCGCCGCCAATGGCCATTTCCCGCGCTGTCTGCGGCTTTCCGGGCGGGCCGCGGCGCTCGGCTTGCGGCTTGGCGTCCGGATTTTCCTTCGCCTTTGCCTCAGCCTCCGCCTTGGCGGCAGCCGCCTTCACAGGATCAGCTGCGATCTCACGTTCCAGCGCCGCCTTGGCCTCGATCTTCGCATGCTGGGCAATGCCACCCATCACGCCAAGGGCGAAGCCGACCATGCCGAGAATCAGCGGCAGGAGGACGATGCCGGCCAGCAGCGTGGAACGCCCCGCTTCAGCCAGGCGCCGCATGTGCGCGACGAAGGACGTGTATTCCGTCAGGAACACGAAAAGCACGAAGGGAACGAGCATGGCCGGCACAGGCAGCGGGCCGAGATTGACCGGGCTGTTGAACGAATCGGTCTTGACCCCGGCGATGCCGATGATGGCGACCACGAATGTCGGCACGATATAGAGCAGCACCCGGCCCATGAACATGAAGGTCCACGCGCGGCTGAAATGCAGCTTGCTGGACTGGCCCATCGGATTGAACAGGGTCTGGATCCAGTTCATCGTTGCGGGATCATCCCGCTTGTCGAGGATCCAGGGGCGGTGCGGATCGATCACGGTGGGCGAGTCAGACATCGGAAATATCCTTGGCGGAAATCAGGAAAACGTATCGGATTGGGCAGAACCGCCGGGAGGGCCAAAGCGGTTGATGGACGGGTCGGATCGCAGCCTGGCGCCGATCAGGCCGAGTATGCCGCTGGCAATCAGGAAAGAGGCGATCGTGGTCAGGATTGACGCGCGCGCCAGTTCCTGGGCGTGCTTGGCCATTTCCTCGATTGCGGCGGCAAAGTCGCCCGCCTGGGCGAGCTTCTGGAATTCGCCCTGCATCGAGAAGGCCTGCGGCGACAGGACCGGGAGCAGGATCGCGCTGGCCAGTGTCGCGATGACAAAATAGCCGGCGAGGAAGGCCAGATAGATCCAGGCCGAGCGCCCGCCATCATGCAGGCGCTTGCCAAACACACAGACATACGAAAAGATGAGTGGGTATTGCAGCATGCCAAATGCCGGCGACACCAGGCCCGCAGCGATCTGGACGATCATCATGGCGCCCGTCAGCAGGATCAGCCCGCGACCGAAATCGCGCGGGCCGATACGGCCGTTCGAGCTGAGCAGGACATATTTTACGTCCATCAGGGCAGTCTCCGTGGTTCGGCACCAGTCACCAGACTCGTAGCGACTCTAGCGCTTCTTATCAATAAACGATAAATTCATGCAAGAAAAAAGAGCCGGAGGCATGCCCCGGCTCTTCCTGAATTTATAGCGGTTCGCCTGGGTTCAAGCGAAAGTTTCTTCAGAAGGGCCGCCGGGAGGCGGTCCGAACTTGTTGGTACCAGGTGTGGACTTGAACAGGCTCATGACAAATCCGACCACGCCGGTGACGATCGCCGTTGAAAGAATGTTCGGCAGCAACTGGGCCTGCGCCATCTTCTTGGTGGCTTCCATCGTCGCGGCAATCATTGCGCCCGGATCATTGCTGGCGGCCATGTCTTCCATGTCGCGCGTCATCTGTTCCGACATTGCCATCGTGTCGACACCGAACAAGCCCGGCAGGATGAGGCCAAGCACCATTGACAGGACGATCGCCAGGACGACCATGCCTACTGTGACCCACCCCGTCATGTCTGCATCGTGGAAGCGCTTCACGTGCAGCACGATCCACGGCCAGATGAACACAATACCAAGCATACCGAGAAAGGGTGACGCGTAAGCGGAAACGACCGACAATACCGTACTGATGACAAAAAGGATGATCACGCCCCGCCAATAGGTTGACTGGTCAATCCGTCCATTCGGGCTGAGATATAGGTTCATGCTGTCCTCCCTGCATAACCGTAAACCTGTGTAGCGGAGTTTCCGCCATCAATCCAGTGAAGGACCAATGACAGGCTGTGCCGCCCCAGGCGTCAGGGATCGGGAACACGCCGGTTCGAGTATCAGCCGGTCAAGCCAGGTCAGGCAAACTCGACCATGATTTCGTCGGCCGCGACGCTGGCGCCCGCCTCGACATTGATCGATTTCACGGTGCCCGTGGCCTCTGCGCGGATGATGTTCTGCATCTTCATCGCCTCAACCACGCAAACCGCTTCACCGGCCTGCACTTCCTGTCCGACCGTAACGTCCATCGATACGACAAGGCCCGGCATCGGCGAGATGACGAGCTTCGACGTATCGGGCTTTTCCTTCTCCGGCAGACGCGCGTGAAGGTCGGCAACCGTCGGTGTGCAGACGAGCGCGCGCAGCGCCACGCCGCGGTGACGGAACAGATACCCTTCTGTCCGGTCGGCAAACTTCACAGCGAACGGCTTGCCGTCCAGCATGCCTTCAACGAGGTGCTGGCCCGGGTGCCAGTTGGTGAACAGTGAGTGCGGCTTGTCGGTGTCGATGGTGATCTGCGCATCACCGTCCTCGCCAAGCTCCAGGTGCACGGGATAATGCTTGTCACCGAGTATGACGATCCAGTCCTGGCGAGGGTCTGGCACCGGCGACATGCGGCCCGACACGTGCTGGGCGCGGCGCGAATAGAAGCCGTGCACATAGGCGGCTGCGCAGATCAGCTGGGTTTCCTGCAACTGTGTCGGCTCGGTGCCGTGGAACCCGTCCGGGAACTCGTCCTTGATATAGGCGGTGGTAATGTCACCGGAGCGGAAACGGGGCTCGTCCATCACGGCGGCCACGAACGGGATGTTGTCCTGGATGCCTTCAATGTGGAACCGGTCCAGCGCCTCGGCCTGGGTGTCGAGCGCCGTGTCGCGATCCTTGCCCCAGGTGATCAGCTTGGCGATCATCGGGTCGTAGAACATGGAAATCTCGTCGCCTTCGCGCACGCCGCTGTCCATGCGGACGATGCCTTCGCCCAGCGGACCCTCGACCGGCGGGTGAAAGCGCTTGAGACGACCGATGGACGGCAGGAAGTTGCGATACGGATCTTCCGCATACACACGTGTCTCGACGGCCCAGCCATTGATCTTCAGGTCAGACTGCTTGATTTTCAGCTTCTCGCCATAGGCGGAGCGCAGCATCTGTTCGACCAGATCGACACCGGAAATCATTTCCGTGACGGGGTGCTCCACCTGGAGGCGGGTGTTCATTTCGAGGAAATAGAACCCCTTGTCCTTGCCGGACACGACGAATTCGACGGTGCCGGCGCTGTCATAGTTGACTGCCTTGGACAGGGCGACAGCCTGCTCGCCCATTTTCTTGCGGGTCTCGGGATCGAGCAGCGGCGAGGGTGCTTCCTCGATGACTTTCTGGTTGCGGCGCTGGATCGAACATTCCCGCTCGAACAGGTAGATACAATTGCCATGCTTGTCGCCAAGCACCTGGATCTCGATATGCCGCGGCTCCAGGATGAACTTCTCGATAAAAATGCGGTCATCGCCGAATGACGACTGCGCTTCCGCCTTCACGGCGGGGAAGCCTTCTTCGACTTCCTTGTCATTGGCTGCGACGCGGATGCCCTTGCCGCCGCCACCGGCGGAGGCCTTGATCATGACAGGATAGCCGATCTCGCGGGAAATCTTCACCGCTTCCTTGGTGTCCTTGATCAAACCCATATGCCCCGGCACGGTCGACACGCCCGCTTCTGCGGCCAGCTTCTTGGAACTGATCTTGTCGCCCATGGCCTCGATTGCGTGGGCGTTCGGGCCGATCCAGCCGATGCCCTCCTTTTCGAGGCGCTTGGCGAAGGCCGGGTTCTCGGACAGGAAGCCGAAGCCCGGATGGATGGCTTCGGCGCCGGTCTGCTTCACGGCATCAATGATCTTGTCAGCAACGAGATAGGATTCAGACGCCGGCGAGCCGCCAATGTAGACGGTTTCGTCGGCCATTTCGACGGCCATAGAGCCCGCATCGGCGTCGGAATACACAACGACGGTCTTCACGCCGAGGCGGCGGCACGTCTTGATGACGCGCACGGCGATTTCGCCCCGGTTGGCTATCAGAATCTTCTTGAACATCTCACCCCTGGCCTGTGTCTCTTGATAATACTGTGCCGCAGTTAAGCCGGACATCCCGGCTTGTCTACATTCCCGGCGGGTTAACACCGCTTGCGCCAGAATAGGAATTATGTTAATGAGCGCTCACATACAAAATGGAGTGACGCCATGACCATCATTCGACTTGATCTGGATGCCTTGACCCAAAAGGGGGAAATTTCTCCGGATCAGGCCCTGCACCTGAAAAGTCTTGCCCTGCCGGACACCCGCAGCGGACTCATGGTGAACCTGTTGCTGATTTTCGGCGCAATTTCTGTCGCAGCCGGAACCATCGCCCTGGTGCCCAACGCCGCCACAGGCCTGGTCCTCGCCATTCTGGCAGTGGGGGCTGCCGAAGTCTTGCGGCGCGTGGACAGCGACGACTCCCTGAAAGTACTCGGCGTCGGCCTGGCGATGATGGGCGCGCTTGGCCTGGCCGGGTGGATCGGCTGGGAATTCAGGGATGTGGCTGATTCGGCCTATCCATCGCTCGGCATCGCTGCCGTGCTGGCCGCCGCAGCGGTGTGGTTCCGATCGTCATTCCTTGCTGCGCCTGCCGTGCTGGCGCTTGGCGCGACAATTGGCTCCGGCACCGGCTATTGGCACGCGAGCTATGCCATCTTCGTCGAAGAACCGACCCTGACCATCCTCCTATTCGGTGCCGTTGCCGCAGGCATTTTCGCTACCAGGCGCACAGTCGCAGATGCCTACCGAGCCGTTGCGACAATCGCCGCGCGCACCGCCTTCTTCATGATCAATTTTGCCTTCTGGGTCGGTTCGCTGTGGGGCGACCGCATCGGAGAGCACTGGCTGGCCCCGCGCGACTGGAGCGAGCGCAGTACCTGGCGTGAGGCAGCGACGGAAATTCCTGAACTCGTCTTCACGCTCGGCTGGGCGGCGTTCCTGATCACGATGATCGTCAAGGCGCGCCGGGGCGGATTCGTGTCGGTAACGTCGGTCGTGTTCCTGGCCATCCACGGTTACACGCAATATTTCGAGTTGCTCGGTGCCAATGCCGCCAGCCTCGTGATCGGCGGACTGGTTCTCGTCGGTCTTGCTGTGGGCGGCGCGCGGTATGCCCAGGCCAGCCGGTCCTGACCGTCTGGCGGTCAGGCCGCTATCGCCAGCCCCTGAGCAAAGCCCGGTGCCTCGACTTTCAGGAAGTCGATCAGGGCACGCTCCGCCAGGCTGACGGGTTTGTCCGCGCTCAACCGCGTGAGAAACCATGCGGCCTCGTCTTCAAGGCCGATATCTGCCTCGCGCCGCGCTGACGCCCGTGCAACCTGGCGGGCGGCCTGTGCTTTGGCTTCATCGCGGCTGATCGGATGGAACCAGCCATCTTCAGTGAAGGCGGACCGCACATCTTCCAGGAACGTGCCTGGCTCAGGACGCATGTCGCCAATCCAGTGCTCGCGCGACATCAATTCCGGCTGGCTCGCCGGATCCGGGTGCGCCCGCGCCATGAGGCGATTCGCGATCGCACGGGCAAACAGGTCGTTCCAGGACGGATCGTTCAGAGAATGCGCCACAAGGTCATTTGTCTTCAGCAGAAGGTCGGCTTCCGGCGCCGTGATCCAGTTAAGATGCTCACCCGCCGGAACAATCAGCGCGCGCCTGACCCGTTCGACATCTTCGGCAACCGCCTTGCCCAGAAAGGTGATGCGCTCACACGCCATCTGAAGCGCGAAATTGCCAAGCCGCTCGGGTACGCCTTCGGCATAGCGGATCACCTGAAGCAGGAGATCCACCTCCGACGCGATCGGGCCCGTCGTTCCGCGGGTAATCTTCCCGATCAGCCATTCGGCCTCTTCTTCTGAAACCCAGTTGCGCGGATCGTTCTGGACCAGCAGGTGATCCTTGATCGCGGCAATGAAGAGGCGATCCCAGGCAGGGGAGGATCCAGCGAGATGAAAGTTGATGGTAAAGAGGCCGTCAGCATCATTCAGTGAAACAATGCCGTGACCATACATTTCGGTAGCGAAGCAGTGAGCGTCGTCTTCAGACAGCTTCACGACACTCGAAATCTGCGCGACGAGTGCTTCGAACCCCTGATCCATCCAAACGCCTCCCATCAGCTGAACCTGCATAAAACACAACAGTTTCCGCTTTGTTGATTTTTTCATACGGAAATCTATCGGGGTGGTATATTGACTTTACGCAGCGTCAGCCTCCTTCAGCTTTTCAATAACTCGAACTCTCAGGGTGGAACCAACATGGCAGAACTTCGCGATCTTTCCGGGCGCACCGCAGTGGTTACCGGCTCGGCCACCGGGCTTGGACGATCCATCGCGCTGAAGCTTGCGGAGCGCGGCGCGGACGTGATTGTCAATTGCAGCCGTTCCGTTTCCGATGGAGAGGCAACCGTGTCCGATTGCCAGGCGCTGGGCAGCCAGTCCCGGCTCGTTCAGGCCGATGTCTCCACCGAGGAGGGTTGCCGTGTTCTGGCCGAGGCCGCAGGAGCCAGCGGCCGGCTCGACATTCTTGTGAACAATGCCGGTATCACACGACATGCGCGCGATCACGCCGACCTGAATGCCCTCAGCAAGGATGATTTCCTGGATACTTATGCAGTCAATGTCGTGGGCCCATTCATGATGATGCAGGCCTGCCGCGACTTGCTCGTTGCCAGCCACACCCAGACAGGTCGCGCAGCGACTGTACTCAACGTATCGTCGATTGCCGGAGTGACGGGCATCGGCTCGTCCGTTGCGTACGCCGCCACAAAGGGAGCCCTCAACACAATGACCCTGTCGCTGGCCCGTGCGCTGGCGCCGGCGATTCGCGTCAATGCCGTTTGTCCGGGATTCATCGGCACACGCTGGTTCAAGGATACGATGGACGAGGAACAGTACAAGCGCATGGAAGCGGGCGTCGCCGCATCCGTGCCGCTGAACGTAGCCAGCGGCCCTGATGATATTGCAGATACAGCCCTTTTCTTCCTCTCGGATGCCTCGCGGCACGTGACAGGCGAAACACTTCTCGTCGATGCGGGCATGCACCTTGGATACGCCCCGCTCGTGGCAAGGTAATTAACCGCAGGGCGCACAATCTGCAGGCATTTCCAGTACGAGCGTGCCTAAAATAGCGGCGATCCGTTGGCGGAAATACGCCAAGAGATATTTTGCTTCGAATGCCCCGACCACACGGGCAATCCTCGGTTTTGCGCTCCAAGCAAGGAGTGGTTTGAAAACGGGGTACTACACGATGAAAACCAAGGTATCACGGGCGGGGGTCGCCCTTGTTGCTCTACTGGCCACGGCTGGCACAGCTGTCGCTGAAGGTGAATGGTCCGGCAACGTTGCCATCACGTCCGACTATGTCTGGCGCGGCATTTCACAAACTGATGAAGATCCGGCCATCCAGGGCGGGTTCGATTATGCCAATGGCATGTTCTATGCCGGCACATGGGCATCCAATGTCGATTTCGGCGACGATTCCGACACCAATATCGAAGTGGACTTCTACGGCGGTTTGGCTGGCGCGCTTGAGAGTGGTGTCACCTGGGATGTTGGCGTGATCTACTATGCTTATCCTGATGCTGACGAGTCCGATCTCGACTTCGTTGAAATCAAGGGTGCCCTTGGATACGAGTTCGCTGGCGGCCTAGGCGTCGGTGGTGAAGTCTACTGGGATCCGGACAATCAGAACGTCTACTACCAGGCAACGGCCGGCTACGGCCTGACTGATGCCTTTGCGGTCGATGCAAGCGTCGGCAACTACAGCTTCGATGGCGGCGGCGACTACACCAACTGGTCGCTTGGCGGCACCTACAGCCTGCCAATCGGCATCGATGTCGATCTTCGCTACTGGGGTACCGATGTCGATGACACCAGCATTGCCGACGAACGTGTCGTGCTGACCTTCGCGAAAAGCCTCTAAGGCAAGGGATAATCTTCCTCCCATACTGCGCGTGGACCTGATTGCCCTCCCCCACGCGCAGCACGGTGAAGGCCGCCAGTCCGAAACGGACTTGGCGGCCTTTGTAATTTTGCCGCAATCACACTAGATTAAGTGGCACACACTACAGCACAATCAGGAGTATCTACACACGCATGGCCGCAGAGTTGACTCCCGTTGAAGCCCTGGTTCCCGCAATCACACTCCTAGGCTTCGGCGCAGCAGCGGCTCTGGCATCGAAGGCAATGCGGCTCAGCCCGATTGTGGGATACCTGATTGCCGGCATCCTGATCGGGCCCGGCATGCTCGGCCTGATCGAGGAAAGCAGCGCGACACACTTGCTGGCAGAGCTTGGCGTGGTGTTCCTGCTGTTCGATATCGGCATGCACGTGTCGCTTCGCGAACTGAACGAAAGCCGGAAAGACCTGTTGCGCCTCGCGCCCATGCATCTGTTCTTCAACGGTCTCGTCAGCGCCTTGGCCCTCGCTATGATCGGGGTCGAATGGCCTATTGCGATCGCCATTGGTCTCAGCCTCGGCCTCTCGTCGACAGCTGTTGTCGCCCGCATCCTGACAGAGCGCGAGCAGAACTCCTGCCCGATTGGCCGCTCGGCAACGCATATTCTGATTTTCCAGGACATCGTGGCCATCTTCCTGATGATCTTTGCAAGCTCGCTGGGCGATACCGACGTTGGCGCGCAGGGACTGGCCGGTGTCGTCTCGGACTACCTTCTCGACGGCGCCAGTGTGCCCCTCTATGCCGCCCTCGGCCTGTCGCTCGTTCAGACGATCATTGCATTCGGGGCTGCGCTGCTCGCCGGCAAGTACCTGATCAACCCGGTCTTCCGCACCCTGGCCGCCACGCGCAACGCCGAAGCCTTCACCGCCTTCACATTGCTGCTGGTTCTGGCAGCGGCGTGTGCGACGGCCGTGATTGGGCTCTCGCTCACGCTTGGCGCCTTCCTCGCGGGCCTGGCCGTGTCCGGCACACCTTTCCGCCATCAGGTCCAGACCGAAATGGGCCCCTTCCGGGGCCTGCTGCTATCCTTCTTCTTCATCAGCGTCGGCCTGTCCATCGACCTGCCCGCCCTGATGTCAAACCTGCCACTCGTGCTGGCCGGGACCGCCGCCATCCTCCTCGTCAAGACCGGGCTCGGCTATGCCGCCGCCCGACTTAACAAGTGGAGTGTGCCGGGCGCCACCCAGCTCGCCTTCCTCCTCGCGCAGGGTTCGGAGTTCACGCTTGTCGTCCTCTCACTGAGCGCCATCGTGGCGGGCATTTCTTCCGGGCTGATGAGCAGTATCGTGGCCGCCGTGGCCCTCTCCCTCGCCCTCGCCCCCGGCTGGGCCGACCTCGGCGCCCGCCTGTCGCGCCATCTCGCGCGCCAAAGCAAGACCACAACGGAACTCGCCCGGGCGTCCAGCGGTGGGGGTGAGCGGCCGGTCATCGTGATCGGCATGTCGGCTGCCGGGCGCCTCGCCATTGACGCCCTGGTCGATCACAAGATCCCATACATTGCCACCGAAGCCGAGCCGCAGCGTTTCCTTGCCGCGGTGTCCGACGGCTATCATGTCGCCTTCGGCGATGCCTCGAACATGAAACTCGTCGAAGCGGTCGGCGGCAGCAATGCCCGCGCCGTCGTGCTTGGCTTTTCCCGCTACGAGATCTCGCGGGAAGTGACGCCAACCATTACCCGCCTCTTCCCGGAACTTGTCCGATTTGTTGCCGTCGAAAGCCGGCTGGACCTTGAACGCTATCTCGATCTCGGTGTGCGCGCCCACCTCACGGCCGGCCAGCCGAAAGGCATCGAAATGGTCGCCGACATGCTGTTCACGCTGGGAGTTCCTGAAGATGAAGTCCGCGAATGGATGGAGGAAGAGGCCGAGCGGTTCATGATCGGAGACGTCAGCAAGGAGCGCAGCAAAGACGCGAATTCAGGCGAGGAATCCGACGAGGTCGAAGAAGCAGCCTGACAAGGGCTGGAATTCCGCAGAAAGCGGGTTTATAGGCATGCCTTGCCTCAGGGAGAGCGATCATGCGCATTGGTGTTCCAACAGAAATCAAAAAACAGGAATCGCGTGTCGGTCTCACACCGGAAAGTGCCGGCGAGCTCACGCGGGCGGGTCACGAGGTCAACATTCAGTCGGGAGCCGGCCTCGGTTCCGGCTTCGCGAACGAGGCGTACACTCTGGTCGGCGCTAATATACTGCCTGATGCCGATGCGGTCTTCGCTGCCAGCGAACTGATCGTGAAGGTGAAGGAGCCCCAGCCGGAAGAAACCGCCCGCCTCACGCCCGCGCACACCCTGTTCACCTACCTCCACCTCGCCCCGGATCCTGTCCAGGCCGCCGGCCTGATGAAGTCTGGCTGCCTTGCGATCGCCTATGAGACCGTTACGGACGATGAGGGCGGCCTGCCGCTGCTGCGCCCGATGAGCCAGGTTGCAGGCCGCATGTCGTTGCAGGTCGCTGCCTGGGCCCTGATGCGCACCAAGCGTGGCCGCGGCATTCTGCTCGGCGGCGTTCCCGGCGTCGCGCCATCCAAGGTCGTCATCATCGGTGGCGGGGTTTCGGGCACGCATGCGGCTGAGATCGCGGTGGGCATGCGGGCAGATGTCACCGTTTTCGACCGCAACAATAATCGCCTCGCCGAACTGGACGAGCAGTTCCGCGGCAGCCTGAAGACCATGTATTCAACGGCCCATTCGCTGGCTGAAGCCATCAGGGATGCCGACCTGGTCATCGGCGCAGTGCTCATCCCCGGCGCGTCGGCCCCGAAGCTCATCTCGCGCGCCCAGCTCGCCACGATGAAACCAGGCGCCGTGCTCGTCGATATTGCCATCGACCAGGGCGGTTGTTTCGAGACCAGCCACGCGACGACGCACGAAGACCCGATCTATGACGTCGATGGCATCCTGCATTATTGCGTCGCCAACATGCCAGGCGCTGTGCCCCGCACATCGACCTATGCGCTGAACAATGCGACCCTGCCCTTCGTCATGCAGATCGCGAACAAGGGCGCGCGCGAGGCCATCAATGCGAACCCGCACCTTGCCAACGGCCTGACCGTCGACGGCGGCAAGATCGCCCACGAAGCCGTCGCCCGCGACCTCGGTGAGGACTATGTGCGGCCCGACTGGCTGACCATCTAGACGCGCCAGCCGCGTGAGCGTGTCAGCTGTGTTTCCGTTTCGCAGCTTCAACCCGTTCAATCTTGCTCTTCTCGCCGATGAAGACGGGTGTCTTCTGGTGCAGGCTTTCCACCGGCACGTCGAGAAGCGACTGATCGCCATCGGTCGAGGCGCCGCCCATGGCTGCGATCAGGAATGACATGGGGATGGCCTCATAGACGAGGCGCAGCTTGCCCTCTTCGTAGCCCTTGGTATTGGCGCGCGGGTACACGAAAAGCCCGCCCTGCAGCACCATGCGCTTCATGTCGGAGACCATGGAAGCATACCAGCGCATATTGTGGGGTTTGACGGTACCGTTCCGGGTGTCCAGCAGGTCGGCATAGTGCTCCTGCAGCCAGGTATCCCATACCATCTGGTTCTGGCCATTGATCGCCAGGACATCCGCTGAAGGCAGGCCGCCTTCAATCGGCAAAACTTTCCAGGTGGATGTGTCCTGGTTGAAGATGCCCTTGTAGACCTTGTCGCCATCCGCGAAATAGGCCTCCAGATTCATGCCGAAGACAAAGAACCCGCCGCTGACAATGTTCCGGCCATGGAAATCCCCGGCAACCTCGGCATTCTCGAAAACGCCGAAAATGGCGCCGGAGGGGATACCCACCAGCGCGGATTTGGAGCCGTCCAACGGGTCGAGCGCCACGCTGTAGCGGCCATCCGAAATCTTGTTCAGGCCCGGACGTTCTTCGGACACGACATACCTGACATTGCCGTCGCGCTTCAGCGCGTCGAAAAAGGCCTCATCAGCAATGACATCCAGTTCGATCTGGTCGTCACCGGACTCATTGCTGGACGTGGCAAATTTCAAACCAGCGCCTTTTTTGAGTTCGGCGTAGATGATTTCAGCCGCAGAGAACAAGGCGGCGTAAATTCCATCCAGGTTGGGGAGCTGGCTCTTGAAGGGCAATGGCATTGGGGGAAAGGTCCTGTGATGCTGTTGAAGTGGGAAACTGCCCTAATCAACGCACCATCACAACCAGGTTGAGGGCGCCAGATCCTCTGGCGCCCCCTGGAAATTCACCCACTGTCGGTTACCGGCTGGACTTCAGGAGTCCAAGGCCGCAATCGCGTCATCAATCGTGGCGCGCGGCTTGTCGAGAATGGCGGCGATCTGCGCGCGTTGCTCGATTGCGAGCCAGAGGCCGAGAACCTCGACATCCACGACACGCCAGGTGCCGTCACGCTCAATCACCCGCCAGCGCACCGTCATCGGGTCTTCGCCCTTTTGGGTCACCCGCGTTTCAACCACTGAATCCCTGTCACTCCGGTCTACTGAACCGAGGACTTCGACCCTGGCATTCTTCATCTTGTTCTTCTGGTCTTCGAACGTGCCGACCAGGAATTTCTCGAAGGCTGCGGTGAAGCGAACCTGCTCATCCTCGCTCAGGCGGCGGGAATGCTTGCCAAGCGTGAACCGGGCGATGGCCTGCACGTCAATCGCCTCGGTCAACGTCGATACGCCTGTCTGGGTTGTGGAAATCTGGCTGGCCGTTCCGGCGATCAGTGCTTCAGCCTCGGGGCTGGCCTGTGCGGAAAGCGCCATGATGGCGAAACTGGTAGAGACGAAAAGCGTGCGCAACATTGTATCTTGTCCTTCAAGTCAGATTTTTTCTGATCTGCCTCGTAGATATGTATGGCCGCCCCCTATTGTTCCCTCTCATATTATATAGGTGCCATTCGGAACTTGCATGAGGCCGGCATTAAGATTTCAGCAAGTATTGGGCCAAAACGATACGGATCCGGCGCGAGTGTGACATTCGTGCGACATTTTTCTCGGTCTGGTGGAGTTGGTGCGGACGGCCGGGCTTGAACCGGCAAGGCCTTGCGACCGGCAGATTTTAAGTCTGCTGCGTTTACCAATTTCGCCACGCCCGCACTGGCATCCGTGACTATTCGCGACCGCCGGACTTGGCAAGCAGGCAGGCCATGATCGGCCCGTCTGCGCCACGTGCGAAGCGTCAGCCGAAGGCGTTTCAGCTTCTGCCATAGAACTTGCCTATGGATCGCATCGATCCGCTCGTGAGGCAATTCGCGCCCTTCCTCTTTTATTATTTGCGCAATATCTAAAATACGACCGCAACGCTCCCGTTCGGCCCTTTCAACAGGAGAAGTACATGACTGAAGAGTCCCAGATCACCTACACGCAAAACCCCATGCCGCGACTGAACGAGCCAGCCCCCGCCTTTGACGCCGTAACCACGCACGGGCAGCGCAAGCTCACAGACTACAAGGGCAAGTGGCTGGTCCTTTTTTCGCACCCGGCTGATTTCACGCCCGTGTGCACGACCGAATTCATGGCGTTCGCCAGAGCCCACGACAAATTCGCTGCGCTCAACACCGATCTGCTCGGCCTGTCGATCGACAGCAAGTATGCCCACATTGCCTGGGTCCGCTCGATCAAGGAAAATTTCGGCGTCGATGTGAAGTTTCCGATCATCGAGGACCTTTCGATGAAAGTGGCAAATGCCTATGGCATGATCATGCCCGGAGCCGATGACACGTCCGCTGTACGGGCCACCTTCATCATCGATCCGGAAGGCATCCTGCGCGCCATGGTCTATTACCCGATGTCGAATGGCAGGTCAGTCGACGAATTCCTGCGTCTGGTCGCGGCGCTTCAGACTTCGGACGCAAACAAGGTTGCAACGCCGGAGAACTGGCAGCCCGGCGACGCCGTGATTGTCCCGCCGCCGCAAACCACTGCTGCGGCCGAGGCCCGCAAGGGCGAAGGCTTTGAGTATACGGACTGGTACTTCTCCAAGAAGTCACTCTGATACTCTGGAAGCCCGGGGCATTTACCCCGGGCTCCACTATCGAGGGCGTGAACCTTCAGCTGACCCGCTCGAACACGGCTGCCAGCCCCTGCCCACCACCAATGCACATGGTCTCAAGACCGTAGCGGGCCTCGCGGCGCTCCATCTCGCGCAGCATCGTGGTCAGAATCCGTACCCCTGTCGCGCCGACAGGATGGCCAAGCGAAATGCCGGAACCGTTGACGTTGAGCCGGTCCATGTCGCCATCTGTCAGGCCCAGTGCCTTGGTGCAGGCAAGCACCTGGGAGGCAAACGCCTCGTTCAGTTCGATGAGATCCAGGTCCTTGATCTCCAGTCCGGCCTGCTTCATTGCCTTCTGGCTCGACGGGACGGGTCCGATGCCCATCACCTCAGGCCCGACGCCCGCCACCGACCATGAGACAAGCCGCCCCAGGGGCTTCAGACCATATTTGTCGGCCGCTTCGCGGGTGCAGACAATGCAGGCGGCCGCGCCATCATTCTGGCCCGACGCATTGCCCGCCGTCACGGTCGCATCCGGATCAGCCTTGCCGCGGATCGCCCGCAACGAGCCGAGTTTCTCAAGCGTCGAGTCTGCACGGATATGCTCATCCTCGGATACGATCGTGTCGCCCTTCCGGCCCTTGACTGTGAACGGCGTGATCTCGGCGGCAAACTTGCCCGCCTTTTGCGCCGCCGCTGCCTTCTGATGGGAATTCCACGCAAACTCATCCTGCGCGTCACGGCTGATCTGATAGTCACGACGCAGGTTTTCGGCGGTTTCGATCATGCCGCCCGGCACAGGATGGAACTTGCCGCCGGCCGTGTAGCGCCCGCGTGACAGGCCGTCATGCAGGGTCAGGCCGTCACCGGTCATGCCCCAGCGCATCTCGATGGAGAAGAAAGGCGCATTGGACATGCTCTCGGCCCCGCCAGCGATGACCAGATCATTGGCGCCCGTGGCGACCTGCATGATCGCATTGATCACGGCCTGCAGGCCCGAACCGCAACGCCGGTCAATCTGGTATCCGCCCGTCGAAGTCGTCAGGCCGGCATCCAGAGCCACCATCCGCCCGAAGGCCGGTGCTTCCATCGTCGGGTAGCACTGGGCGAAGATACAATCCTCGACCGCTTCCGGCGCCAGCTTTGTGCGCGCCATCAGCTCACTGATGACATGGCTGGCCAGTTCGTGGGCGTGCACTGTCTTGAAGCCACCCCCAAATCCGCCGACTGCCGTGCGTATTGGCTCGCAGATTACAACATCTCTCATGGGATCGTCCTTCTGGTCTAGTTGAGTCCGCGACCGCGCTCGGTCACTTTCTTGCGCGCCGCTTCCACGCTCTCGGCGGTGACGCTCGCCGCATGCGCGGCTGAACGCCGGATCTCTTCCTTCAGCGCGTCGCCGAAGGGCATGGCAAAGCCATCATCAATCATCTTCTTGTAGCCACGCAGCAGGACCGGATCACAGCTTGTCATTTCGTGGGCCAGCTTGCGGGCGGCAGGCAGCAACTCATCGGCCTTGTAGACGCGGTTGACGAGGCCCCAGCGTTCAGCCGTTTCGGCGTCGAGGAAATTGCCGCTGAAGGAGAGTTCCTTGGCGCGGCTGATGCCGATGAGGCGGGAGAGTTTCTGCGACAGGCCCCAGCCCGGCATGATGCCGACGCGGGCGTGGGTATCGGCGAACTTCGCATTTTCCGACGCAAGCAGCACATCGCACATCAGGGCCAGTTCGAAGCCGCCCGTGATGGCGAACCCGTTGATCGCGCCAATGACCGGCCAGGGATAGGCCGTGATCGCCTTGGCGATGTCGAGGTCGCCGCCATCGGCGCCAAGGGCAAACCCGGTCTCGCCGGCTTCCTTGAGATCAACGCCAGCGGTGAAGGCGCGTCCGGCGCCGGTCAGCACGACGGCGCGGATATCCTTGTCTCCCGCCAGTTCGGTAAACACGCGCGATATCTCGGCGCGCAGGGCCCGGCTTAGCGCGTTCAGAGCATCAGGCCGGTTCAGGGTGACAATTGCGACGGCTTCGTCGCGCTCAACAGTGATAATGTTCTCGGCCATGCCGGGTTCCTTCCAATGATCTTGTATGTTGCAGAGGCCGGTCAGGCCTGCCGTTTGCGGAAAATGTTCACGACTGCGATGACGAGCGCGATGAGGGCGATTGCCGCAGCCAGGAAAAACAGGTCGAATTTCAAAGGCGTGAGCCAGGCCTTCGCGTCAAGCGCATCAGCAGCACCAGACAATGCAAGCGCCTGGACCGTATTCTCGGTCAGATCGACAATCGCCGTCGCCAGCGCGGGAAGCGCAGCAATCCGCCCATACTTGCCAAAAAAGCGCAACGGCATCCCGGCAAAGAACCCGCCATAGGCGATCGGGAAGGCCGTATCGAGAAATATGGTCACTCGGAAATGCGCCGAGCGTTGAACCTCGCTCAGGCCCGCAATCAGGGTTCGGCTGCGCTCCCCATTGGCAATCGTGTCGAGGAATGTGCCCCCAACCGCTTCAGCGAAGATGCCGAAACCCAACCAGATCAGGATCGCTGCCACGAACAGCCCCCATATCACGGGCGTTCGCTTCAGGAGCGTCGTCACTTCGTGTCCTCCACAATGCGCTCCGGCTTCACCCCGGTCGCAGCGATAATCCCTTCGAGCCTTTGGGTGACATCCTCGATCAGGTCTTCACGGATCGTGCTGGCAACGAGATGGACGCCGTTGTCGCCAAGGGAACGGAACCATGGATAGGACCCAAAGGCCACGTCCGGCATCCCGGCGGCCAGCGCGCCGAGCGGCTCCGCGATATCACCTTCACGCAACCCAATCCCCCTTATGGTGACCTTGTGCACCACCGCGCCCGTGCGAAGCCGCGGACCGATATCCTCCAGCATGCCGCGCGCGACCTGGGGCACCCCCGCCAGCGTGAACACATTCTCCATCTGGAACCCCGGTGCACCCGAAACGGGGTTGCCCACGAGACTCGCGCCGTGCGGAATGCGCGCCATGCGGCGGCGGGCCGGCGTGAATTCGGTTTTCATTTCGGCATAGCGTTCCGACAGCATGGCAATCACCTCCGGATGCTCGCCGATGCCTACGCCAAAGGCCGCCGCTATCGCGTCCGCCGTAATGTCATCATGTGTCGGGCCGATGCCGCCGGTCGTGAAGACATAGGTATAGGCGACACGAAGTTCGTTCACCGCCTTCACGATGCTTGCCTGCACATCGGCGACCGTGCGTGATTCCACGACCGGAATGCCGAGCGGCGCGAGATATGTCGCGATCTGTTGGAGATTTATGTCGCGGGTGCGGCCCGAGAGGATTTCATCGCCGATCAGCAGGACGGCGGCAGTGGGCTGGTCATTGGACATGCCATTTGATGGCATGTCAGCCAAGGCTCGCCAAGCCGGAACATGGTGGGCCGCCATGCATTTAAGGCTATGACCCCCAACTCTCATACAAGGAGCTATCCATGAAACGCCATGCCACAGCTATCTGGAAAGGTGCCCTCAACGATGGCACCGGAACGATCGATACGCAAAGCGGCGCCCTCAAGGCGCACGGTTATTCCTTCAAGTCCCGGTTTGAAGACGAGAGTGGCAAATCCGGCACCAACCCGGAAGAACTGCTTGCGGCGGCCCATGCCGGCTGCTTCGCAATGCAGCTCTCGCATATGCTTGCCGAGAACGGCACCCCGGCTGACAAGTTGGAAGCTGAAGCGGTCGTGACCGTTGAACCGAAGGATGGCGGCGGCTTCAGGATCGTCAGCAGCGCGCTGACGCTGGTCGGCAAGGTACCGGGCGCGCGTGAGGCTGACTTTCTCGAGACCGCAACCAAGGCAAAGGAATCGTGCCCTGTCTCGGTTGCCCTGGGCGCCATCAAGGTCAGCCTGGAGGCCAGGCTGGAAGCCTGATCGGGCCTGATTAACACAGGGTCCGGGGTAGAAATTTGCGTCAATCGCTGCCACATTCAGCTGAAGAGACCTGAAAGCCTGAACCATGAATGACACAACAGCCCTCCTGCCCATGCGCACTGGCGAAATCCGCATCCACGATGCGGAAGGGTTCGCAGGCATGCGCAGGGCGGGCCGCATCGTGGCCGAATGCCTCGACATGCTGGTCAGCGAAGTGAAACCGGGTGTCACCACGAAATATCTCGACGACCTGGTGCGCGAGTTCGTGCTCGATCATGGTGCGCAGTCGGCGACCATCGGCTACCGCGGATATCGCCACGCGTCCTGCATTTCGGTCAACCATGTGATCTGCCACGGCATCCCCGGCGCAAAGCCGCTCAAGGAAGGCGACATCGCCAATATTGACGTGACCTGCATCCTTGACGGCTGGCACGGCGACCACTCCCGCATGTATGGCGTTGGCGAGGTGAAGCGCAAAGCCGAACGCCTGATGGATGTGACCTATGAAGCGATGATGGCCGGCATCAATGCCGTCAAACCCGGCGCCCGTTTCGGCGACATTGGCGGCGCCATTTCGGAAATCGCCCGCCTCAATCGCATGTCTGTGGTGGAAGACTTCTGCGGGCACGGCCTTGGCCGCCTGTTCCATGACGAACCGAATGTCGTGCACTCTTCCGATTATGGCACCGGACCGGAACTGAAACCCGGCATGTTCTTCACCGTCGAGCCGATGCTGAACCTCGGCCGCAAGGACGCAGCGATCCTGCCGGACGGCTGGACTGCCGTGACGCGCGACCGCCAGTTGTCGGCCCAGTTCGAGCATTCCGTAGGCGTCACCGAGACGGGTTTTGAAATCTTCACCCAGTCACCCAAGGGCCTGCACACGCCCCACGCCGTGAAGCAATAGGCCATGCCGGGGGCCGACGGCCAACCCGACACGAAACCGCACTGGCAGGGCCATCGCGAGCGGTTGCGCGGCAAACTGCTGTCGCGCGGAGCGGGCGCCCTGGAAGACTACGAAATACTGGAAGTCATTCTAATGGCTTTCATTCCCCGCCGTGACGTCAAACCGATTGCCAAAGCCTTGATGGCGCGTTTCGGCAGTCTTTCCGGCGTCTTCGCGGCCCCCGGCGCCGACCTGATCAAGGTGGATGGTATCGGCGAAACCGTCGCGGCCTATCTCAAGGCCGTGGCGGAGATCCAGTCTCGTGCGGCGCGGGAGGAAATTCGCCGGCGGCCCGCCATCTCGTCCTGGTCAGCCCTTATCGATTATGTCCGCATCGAGTTGCAGCACGAAAAGCGCGAGCAATTCCCTGTCCTGTTTCTTGATCGCAAGAACCAGTTCATCGCTGACGAGGTGATGGGGCACGGCACGGTCGATCATGCCCCGGTCTATCCGCGTGAAATCACCCGGCGGGCACTTGAATTACAGGCCTCCAGCCTGATCCTGGTGCACAATCACCCCTCTGGCGACATGACACCGTCGCGCGCCGATATCGACATGACCCGCGAAATCATCGACGTGCTGGATCCCTTTGACATTACAGTTCATGATCACCTGATCGCCGGAACCAGCGGCGTCACGAGCTTCCGCACGGCTAGCCTGATCTGACAATGACGTCGCGATAAGACTTGCAGATGACCGGCGGGCCGCTACCGTGTGGAATTGCAAACGCGCCGTCAGAGTGCGATAATTCCAGGGAGGCTGACAGCGCATGACCGACACCACCGCGGCCAAGACCGTTACGCAGGGTCAACTGACCGGGTACGGGTCAAAGGGCTATCGCTCCTATGTCCTGATCGCGCTGATGCTGATCTACACGCTCAATTTCATCGACCGGACGCTGATCTCCGTCGTTGCCCAGCCGATCATCAACACATTCAGTCTGAATGACACCCAGTGGGGCCTCCTGTCCGGTCCGCCCTTCGCCCTGTTCTACGCGCTGATGGGCATTCCGATTGCCATGTGGGCGGATCGCAGCAACCGGGTCATGGTGATCGCGGTTTGCGTCATCGTCTGGTCGATCATGACAGCCCTGTGCGGGATGGCGACGGCCTTTATCTGGCTCCTGATCTTCCGCGTCGGCGTTGCTATCGGTGAGGCTGGCTGCACGCCGCCAGCCAATTCAATCATCACGGATTACTACCCACCCAAAAGTCGCGCGAATGCCATAGGCATCTATTCCATGGGCGTGACGATCGGAGGCGTCCTTGCGCAGCTTTTCGGAGGTACGATAGCGTCGATCAAAGGCGCCGATTTCGGCGCCTGGATCGATTCCATCGGTCTTGGTTTCCTGTTCTCCGGCATGGACTGGACGAATGTTGAAGGCTGGCGAATCGCCTTTGTCGTGATCGGCGCCCCCGGCGTAATCATCGCGCTGATCCTATGGCTCACGATCAAGGAACCGCCGCGTGGCTATTCCGATCCGCCAGACGCCGACCCGACCCGCAAGACACCTTTTTTCGAAGCGTTTCAGGAATTCGGCCGCAAGCCCACCTTCTGGTGGCTCGCCCTCGGCGCGGCCCTTGTGGCCTTTGTCGGCTACGGCCTGATTAGTTTCCAGGCGCCCTTCCTGCAGCGCGTGCATGGCATCGGTGTGCGTGAAGCCGCCATCATGTATGGCGCGCCGCTCGCTGCATTTGCCGCTTTGGGTACTTTCGTCGGGGGCTTCCTCTCGGAAAAGCTCAGCGGGCGCTATCCGGCCGTCGTGGCCTGGCTGCCGTCCGTGGGCCTGCTTGTTGCCGTCCCGGCTTACATCGCCGCCTTCTTCAGCCCCACGCTTCTCATGGCTTTCATCCTCTGGGCCATCGCGGCCGTCGGACACTATGCCTATCTCGGAGCGCAGTATTCGGTGGGCACGGGCATTGTCAGCCCGCGCTCGCGTGCCACCACGATCGCCGTCCTGCTTCTCATCATCAGCCTTATCGGCAATGGCATCGGGCCGCTGTTTGTGGGCGCCATGAGTGACTTCTTCATGGCCCGCGAAATCGGCCTGTCGGGCTATGGCGACCTGGCCGCAGCCTTCGATCCCAAGATGTGCGGCGCCCAGATGCTGGAACTCGGCGAGGCTGGCCCGGCCCTCTGCGCGGCCTATGGTGATGGCCTGCGCCAGTCCATGGCGGCCACCGTACTCGTCTTCATCGCTGCGTCGGCCTGCTACTACATGGCCAGCCGGACCTACCTGCGCGACCGCTATAACCCCGACTGATCCTGTTGCTAAGGCCTCCGGCCATCGTACCAAACGTAGAGAGAGTGACCCTGAATGAGCCATTCGCCGCCTGACGCAATCATCGCAGCCCCCAATTCCGGCTTTGGGACGAAAGGCTACCGCTCTTACGTGCTGGGCGCCCTTCTGATCGTCTATATCTTCAACTTCATCGACCGCACGATCATCAATATCCTGACCGAGCCGATCAAGGCGTCGTTCGGGCTTGAAGACTGGCAGATGGGCCTTCTGGGCGGTCCGGCATTCGCGGTCCTGTACACCTTCCTCGGCATTCCGATTGCGCGTTTCTCGGAGCGACACAATCGTGTCTGGATCATCGCCGGTGCCGTGTTCCTCTGGAGCCTGATGACGGCGCTTTGCGGCTTTGCCACCTCATTCCTCATGCTGTTCCTGTTCCGCGTCGGTGTCAGCATTGGTGAAGCTGGCTGCACGCCGCCCGCCAACTCGCTGATTGCCGACTATTACGATCCCCGCAACCGCTCGACCGCTGTGTCCATCTACGCGCTTGGCGTGCCGCTCGGTGGCATGTTTGCGGCGATTTTTGGCGGCTTCATCGCGGGCAATATAACCGGCGACAATGCCGAGGCCCTCTTCCGCGCATGGGGCTGGACCTTCGCCGTCAATGCCGTGGACTGGAGCCAGATCGAAGGCTGGCGCATTGCGTTCGTCCTTGTCGGACTGCCCGGCGTGCTCATCTCGCTGATTGTGAAATTGACGGTCAAGGAACCTTCGCGCGGCCATTCCGATCCGATTGCCCTGCAAGGCATGGCCAAAGCCGGTTTCGGAGAGGCCTTCAGGGTTCTCCTGAGCAAGCCGACCTACTGGCACATCACAATCGGGGCGACGATCGCCTCCTTTGTCGGCTATGGCGTTGGCCAGTTCACCACATCCTTCCTGATCCGAACGCACGGGTTGACGATCCAGCAGGCGTCCCTGCTGTTCGGCATCATTCTGGGCCTCATGGCGGCTATCGGCGTATTCACATCCGGCTACCTGGCGGACAAGGTGGCCAAGCGTCACCCGACAGCTCTCTCGTGGATTCCTGCGCTGGGCATGCTCTTCTCGGTGCCATTTTATCTGATCGGCTATTCCGCCAGCAACCTCTGGATCGCCATGCCGCCCCTGATGGTCGCAGCGATGATCCACTATTTCTACCTTGGCCCGATGTACGCCGTGGCCGGCGGTGTCGTCGACAGCCGGATGCGCGCAACGGCTGTGGCAATCACGCTGTTCGTGGTCAACCTGCTCGGCTATGGCCTTGGGCCACCGGTCATTGGCATCCTGTCCTCCTTCCTAAAGACCGTCGTCCTCTCTGGGGCGGATCTCGGGCTGACGCTGGATGCCTGCAAGGCGGTGGCGGAACTTAACGCCGATGAACTGGCCGCCTGCTCCAACGCTGATGCCAAGGGCCTGCAATGGTCCATCCTGATCTTCAGCTGCGGCTATGCCTGGGCGGCGCTTCACTACTTGCTGGCAGGCAAGACGTTGTTGCGTGACATGCTCGCCAAGGCCAGCTAATCCGGCCTGATGGCTGTTTATACTCAGGTTTCGGACGACGCGCTCGCCGCGTTCCTCGCTGAATATACCCTCGGCAATCCCCTTTCCTTCAAGGGGATTGCCGAGGGTGTAGAGAATTCGAACTATTATCTCGAGACAGAGACAGGGCGTTATATTCTCACCCTGTTCGAAAAGCGGGTGAACGCAGACGACCTGCCCTATTTCGTCGCCCTGAAGCAGCATCTTGCCGCCAAGGGCTTCCCCTGCCCATCGCCCATCGCGGCGCGGGACGGATCGGCACTGCGCACCCTGGAAGGCCGCCCGGCACTGATCGTCTCCTTCCTCGAGGGCCTTTCGCCACGCAGGCCGAACGTCACCCAATGCCGCGAGCTTGGCGCCGGTATGGCGCGGATGCACCTGGCGCTCGCAGATTTCGATTTGGTGCGGGAGAACGGCCTCGGCCCGGCAGCCTGGCCGCGCCTCTGGGCCGGCCACGAAGCGGACGCCGATGGGCTGCAGCCCGGCCTGGCTGATGCCATTGCCGCCGACCTCTCCGAAATCGCCGCTGCGAAGCCGCAAGCGCTTGGCCTGCCGCGGGGCACGATCCATGCTGACCTGTTCCCGGATAATGCATTCTTCCTCGGGGACCGTTTTTCCGGGGCCATCGACTTCTACTTCGCCTGCACCGATGCCCTCGCCTACGACCTGGCCGTCTGCCTCAATGCCTGGGCCTTCGAGGATGGCGGCGGGGCCTCGCTCGACTTCAATTTTTCGAAGGGTGCGGCCCTGATTGCAGGCTATGAAAGCGTGCGCCCCTTGGAGCCGTCCGAACGCGAAGCGCTGCCCGTTCTGGCGCGCGGCGCGGCGCTGCGCTTCTTCCTCACCCGGCTTGCCGACTGGTCGTCAACGCCCGCCGGTGCCCTTGTAAAGCCCAAAAACCCCCTCGAATATGCCGGACGCCTGGCGTTTCATCGCAAGGTGAACACAGCGAAAGGCTATGGCGCTTGAATGGCAACCGGAACCACCTGATCCAGCTGATCTTCGCCACCCTGTTTGCGCCTGCCGTGGCTGCTGCGGTCTCTGCTGCCCTGCTGGCCATGGCGATTGCACCGGAATTCGTCTTTCAGGTTGAGGTGAATTCGGCCGAATACCGGCCGGCGACGCTGCGGGAGATCGCAACCAGCCTCGTCGGCTTCGGCTTCATTGGCGCGGCCATGGGCGCTGTGCTGGGATGGCCTGCAATGGTGATCGCAGGGCTGCCGGCCCACCGCTGGCTGGTTCGCAAAGGCAGAACCGGCGGGCTGACCTACAGCCTGTTCGGCGTCGCTGTAGGGACCATCACCATGCTCGTCTATTTCGCGGCCACTGGCAGCTGGCGTCATCCGCTCGGCTTGCTTGCAGCCTGGCCGCTTCTGCTCGCAGGCCCCGTGACCGGATTGCTCGCCGCTGGCCTTTTCTGGCTGATCCGGCGCCCTGACAAGACCGCGATCACATGATGGAACCTTCGGTCCCCGAGGCTGACGCCCCCTTGCCCAGCTACGCCGGCCCGGTTCAGACACGCCGCTTCAAACGGATCAAGACAGGCCTGCTGCTCGCGTCTCTGGCCGCCTGCCTCGGCGTGACGCTGCTGGGCGCCGTGTTCACTGGCCTTTTGTCGATGATGGCGGGCCTTTTCGGCGCCTCGGTGAATTCAGGACTCCGGGGCAGCGACGGTCTCCTGAGCGGCATGTATGGCGGCATGCAGCTGGCGACCTATAATTTCATCCTGTTCTTCATCACCGTGCCTGCCGCCTGGCTGGCGCTGGGCCTGTCCATCGGGCGCCTTCCCTATCGCGGTATCGTGCAGCGCCGGCCCTATACCCGCTGGGGCAGCATCTGGGGCGCGATCCTTGTCGGCGGCACGACCGGCGGGTTCGGCCTGATTGGCGGCGTGACGAGCGGCCTCGGCGCCTTGCTTTCAGGCGGGATGATCGGCGCCATCGCAGGGGCAGGCTGCGGGCTGCTCTTCCACGCCATCGTAAAACCGGCCAACCAGCTGTCCGATGTGGACGTGAGCGTCTTCTGACGCTTGACGGTGCGGGCAAAGTTCATCACCTGAGACCCATGACAGACAAGATCGAAATCTGGACCGATGGCGCGTGCAGCGGCAATCCCGGCCCCGGCGGCTGGGGTGCCTTGCTCATCGCGGGTGACAAACGCAAGGAATTGTTCGGCGGCGACAGGCAGACGACCAATAACCGCATGGAAATGGTGGCGGCGATCGAAGCGCTCAATGCCGTCAAGAAGCCGTCAAAGATCACGCTGCATGTCGATTCCACCTATGTGAAAGACGGCCTGACAAAATGGATCACGGGCTGGAAGCGCAATGGCTGGAAGACTGCAGCGAAGAAGCCGGTCAAGAACCAGGATCTGTGGCAGGCGCTCGACGAGGCCTGCCAGCGCCACGAGATAACCTGGAAATGGGTGAAGGGTCATGCCGGCGACCCCGGCAACGAGCGCGCTGACGAACTTGCCCGGATGGGCACGGAAGCGGCACGCGGTTAAGCCTGCGCGAGAATGGCCTTCGCCGCGGCGGCTATATCGTCCGCAGACAAAGCTGGCAGTTCGATGATCTGAACGGGTTTGTCTTCGCGCCGCTTGCGGCTGCGGGCGTACAGCGGATCATAGTGTTCCAGCATCAGGCCTTCCGCCAGTTTGCGGTGCTCACCCGCATCCGCCAGCGCCTGCCACTCGGCAAGCGTCTCCTTGGCATGAAACGGCTTCAGCAGGGCCAGCGCGCGCGCTACGCTGCCGCGATCATTGACTGCGTCGCCATAGGCCGTGACGAGGAATTCGCTTCGTACGGAGGCCGAGGCATGGATCTCGACCCGTTTCGCCGCCAGCATCTCATGCCACAAGCGCCGTGGAACACGGCGCACGCCAACCCGCGCGGATTCAGCTTCGACAAAGATCGGGCGCGACAGGTCAAACCGCCGCAACTGGTCCCAGATATGGGTCTCGAACAGGCGCTGGGCCGGCTGTGGCAGGTCATCAAAGCCACCGAAGGCCGATCCCCGGTGATTAGCGAGGCCTTCAAGATCAATCACTTGGCCGCCCTGGTCTTGAAGCGCCTGGAGAATGGCCGTCTTGCCGCTGCCTGTCGGGCCGTCGATCAGGACAATCGGCAAGGGCGACGTGTCGCCGTCCAACCCCTCGACCACGTCCCGCCGCCATGTCCTGTAGCCGCCCTTGACCAGTCCAACCGGCCAGCCGACGGAGGACAGGATCGTCGCCATCGCATTGGATCGCATGCCCCCGCGCCAGCAATAGATGAGCGGCCGCCAGCCGCGCGGCATGTCGGCCAGCGCGGATTCAAGGTGCCCGGCAATATTGCGCGCGACGATGGCGCCGCCGACGCGATTGGCGCGAAATGGGCTCTCCTGCTTGTAGATCGTGCCGACCCTGGCGCGTTCGGCATTGCTCAGCACAGGCAGGTTGATCGCACCGGGCATATGGTCGTCCGCAAACTCGGCAGGCGAGCGCACATCGATGATGGCATCGAAGCGCGACAGGGATTCGGGGCCAAGGTCCGTAACGGTTTCAAGATAGGGCATCGGCGCCACGCTTAGCAGGTTTTCATTGCCTCGCCAGAGGCCTGCGCGCTAAGCCCCCCTGTGACACACAAGGACCACACCCATGCCCGACACCTTGACCGAGCCCCTCCTAACCTCGCTTGCCCATGGCGGCGGGTGCGGGTGCAAGCTCGCGCCAAACGTGCTGGCGGACATTCTGAGCGAAATGCCACTAGCGATCGGCAATCCGGATCTGATCGTTGATGCGGCGACGAGCGATGATGCGGCTGTCTACCGGGTGAACGAGACCACCGCACTGGTCGCCACGACCGACTTTTTCACGCCGATTGTCGATGACCCGCACACATTCGGACGCATCGCGGCAACCAACGCCCTGTCGGATGTCTTTGCGATGGGGGCGAAGCCGATTTTCTGCCTGGCCATCGTGGGCATGCCGATTGGCAAGATTTCCAACGCGACCATACGGGCCATTCTCGCAGGCGGGCAATCTGTAGCGGAAACTGCAGGTGCGCCGATTGCCGGCGGGCATTCCATTGACGCCGCCGAGCCGATCTACGGCCTTGTCGCGCTTGGACTGGTGCATCCGGACAGGATGCTGCTGAACTCAGGCGCGCGGGCCGGAGACGTGCTGATCCTCGGCAAGCCGCTGGGCGTTGGCATCTACAGCGCGGCGCTGAAGCGCGGAATCATTGAGGATTCCGACTATGCCGAAATGATAGCCTCAACCACGCGGCTCAACACGCCGGGCACCGATCTGGCTGGCATTGGCGGCGTGCATGCCGCGACGGATGTGACGGGGTTCGGGCTGTTGGGACACCTGTCGGAGATGTGCCGTGGCGCGGGGGTGAGCGGGGTGATCGATGGGGGTCTGGTCCCCGTGTTCGGGGGGGCACGACGCCTCGCCGAGGCGGGCGTGAAGACCGGCGCGTCGGGCCGCAACTGGGACTCGGTCAAATCTGCCGTCACGCTGGAGCGCCAGTTGTCCGACGCAGATCTCGACATCCTGTGCGACCCGCAAACCAGCGGTGGCCTGCTTGTCTCATGCGCACCGGACGCTGTCGATCAGGTGCTGGACGTCTTCGCGAAGCACGGTCATGCAGGTGCCGCCGTGATCGGGCGCATGGAGGCCGGGACCGCCAGCATACGCGTCGTCTGACGCCTATTCCGTCTCGGCCTGTCAGTCAGGTTCTGGCGGCGCGGCGCCATCACCGCAGTCTGTTTCAGACCCCTCAACGCCACCGCGCCGGGCGAGCGCGTCCTGGATGTCGAGCCACAGGCGGTCACTGGCGGCGCAGGCGCGCGCAAAATCGAACAGGTTGCGCATGGTGCCTGTTTCGAAATCAAGCGACCCTGCAAATGGCATCGTTGCCGGAATGCTCGCAAGTTTGAGGTTCATGCCATGCTGCGACGCGAAGGACGCGGTCAGCGCCAGCTCGGTACGGGCCATGTGCATCAGCACGACGGAAAAGCCCCGCATCGTGATGGGCACCGTGCTCACAGGCGTCGCCCGCGGCAGGGTTCCGAGCTGGCCATTGATAATGACGTAGATGTTGACGTCTTCCAGAACGTCCATTTTCTCGCCGGTCACGAAAGCGGCATGTGGCGCGATGAAGAAGGGCACCGTGGTGCCGCCGTCGACGTGCATCTCCTGATAGGTGCCGCTGGCCGCATCGACATCGAACATGACCGGCGGGAAGACACCCGGCACGCTCGAAGACGCCACGAGCACATTCACAAACAGCTGCCGCGCCGATTCGCCGCCGCGACTGGCGATGGCGCCCAGATCCCAGATCACGGTCTCTTCGCTGTCGAGATTGGTCGTTGCGGCGAGCAGCATTCGCCCGTCTGCCGCTTCCCTGGCAACCGCATCGACAAGTTCCAGGGTGACGAAATGATCAATCAGGCGGCGCAGCGACGCGTCATCGAACACGCCGACGCGGAACACGGTACCGATACCCGGCCGGCCGATGATGTCGGCACTCATGCCGCCGGTATAGGCCTCGGTCAGTTCGTCATCCCATTCCGGTCCGAGAAAGGCGAATGGCGCGATCAGGGCGCCCGTGCTGACACCCGTCACGATCTCGAATTCGGGCCGCTTGCCGGACTGGGTCAGGCCGACGATTGCACCGGCACCAAATGCCCCGCCGGCGCCGCCGCCCGACAGGGCAAGAATATCGATGGCATCATCGCCGGAGCGGGCCTCCAGACGCTCAAGCGTGTTCCCCGTGCGTGCCAGGAATTCCGCATTGTCCGAGCCGGACATGCGCACGTCCGGTGCAAACCCGGCGATATAGGCGTGCGCGGACAGATCCAGGACCGGGGCGTCGCCGCGCACCAGCGTGACACAGCCACCAAGCATGAGCACGGCTACGAGGAGGCTTGCAGTCCGGATCTTCGTCATAGGTTCCCCTGCCCGTGGCACACAAGCTTTACCGGCATCCTGATACTGCGGGAAGCCGGACATCTGCTTTGGATACGAAAAAGCCCGGCCTTGATGGCCGGGCTTTTGAAAAACGCGAACAGTTTGAAGCGCTTCAGGCGGCTTCTTCGATTTCGTTGGCTTTGGAGCTCGGGCGAGGATCACGCAGCACGTAACCACGGCCCCAGACGGTTTCAATATAGTGCTGGCCGCCGGTTGCCTGCTGCAGCTTCTTGCGAAGCTTGCAGATGAACACGTCTATGATCTTCAGCTCAGGCTCGTCCATACCGCCATAGAGGTGGTTGAGGAACATTTCCTTGGTGAGCGTCGTGCCTTTGCGCAGGGAAAGCAGCTCGAACATCTGGTATTCCTTGCCGGTCAGGTGGACGCGCTCGTCATCCACTTCGACCGTCTTGGCATCCAGGTTGACCAGGATTTCGCCGGTGCGGATCACGCTTTCAGCATGTCCCTTGGAACGGCGCACGATGGCCGTGATGCGGGCAATCAGCTCGTCCTTGTTGAACGGCTTGGTGAGATAGTCATCGGCGCCATAGCCGAGCGTTTTCACTTTGGCCTCGATGTCAGGATTGCCCGACAGGATCATCACAGGCGTGTTCACACGGCCCATGCGCAGCTGCTTGAGAACTTCATAGCCTGAGATGTCCGGCAGCGACAGGTCGAGCACGATCATGTCGTACTCATAAACCTTGCCAAGATCGACGCCTTCTTCACCCAGGTCGGTCGTGTAGATGTTGAAGCCAGCGGCTTTCAGCATCAGTTCGATGGAACGCGCTACAGCGCTATCGTCTTCAATTAGTAGGACGCGCATGGCTCGTCTCCCGAATCATTCATACGACCAACCTAGTCGCTTTGTGTAACCTTGTGAATCCTACAGGCCGTTTCTTTAACGAAGGTTAACGGCGAGTAGGCTCGACCTCAAATAATTCCACTTTCTTCACACTGATTAATAGCCAAGCTCTGCCGCGGGGGCATTGCCTATCAGCATCTGGGAGATGGCGATCGCATCCTGGATCGGCTGTGCTTGCTGATCCGTCGAGATCAGCGTCTTCTGGCAACGAATTGCGTCCCGCACCTTGGGGTCGCGCATGACGATGCCCGCAAGGTGTGGACGGAATCCGAGGAAAGTCTGGCAGGCACGGGCGATGGCCTCATAGGTGCGCTGGCCACCTGCGCGTGTGTCCGCCTGGTTGATGCAGATGACCGGCTCAACATTAGGTGCATATCCGCGCAGCACCTTGATGAAGGCATAGGCGTCGGTCATCGAGGTTGGCTCGTCGGTGATGACCATCAGCGCCTTGTCGGCGGCACGGGCCAGGCGCATGCAATTGGCTTCGATACCCGCGCCAAGGTCGAGAACGACCTGATCGTATTGCAGGGCGAGCGCAGAAAGACCGGCCGCAAGGCGGGCCACTTCCTCTGGCGGCAATTCAGCCAGCGCACCCGAGCCGGAACGGCCCGGCAGCACGTCAAAGCCGCCACCCGCCGCACCGCCATCAATCGGCGTTACGGCGTCATCAAGTTCGACCCATCCGGCGATAACCGCCGCAAGATCGGTTTCCGGTGCGATGCCGAGCTGGACGTCGACATTGGCGAGGCCAAGGTCGCCATCAACCAGCAGCGTGCGCTTGCCAGCCTGGGCAAAGGCGCTGGCGAGGGTGATCGCCATGAATGTCTTGCCGACGCCGCCCTTGCCACTGGCAATAGCGATAATCGACGCGGGGGCGACACGCGGCGTTGGGCGCGCCTGCGGTCGGTCCTGAGATTTTCGAAGCATGAAACTCATAGGGCTACGCGGCTCCTTTCATGGCGATGACATCGCCGGGGGCGTCTTCCATTAATAGGGCGGCCAGGCGCGAGGGCGCAGCCGGAACCAGACCGCCGCCTATGAAGGGCGTAACGGCCAGATGCGAAAAGGCGATGCCTGCGGATGACAGTGCAGCAATCGCGCCTCCGCGGCGCCGGACAACGTCCAGCTTGGTCAGGACGGCGCGCTTGACGCCGGCCCGTGCGAAAGATTTTGCGGCTTCAGCCTGGTCTTCGGGATGTCCCTCGGCCGACATGACGAGCACTGGCTCGGCCCGAATAGCCGCGACAAGATCCTGAAGGCTGGCTATGTCATCATCGTCAAACGGGTTGATGGCCGGCAGGTCGATAACGCAGCGACGGTTCGCTTCGCGCAGCATGCGCAGCGTGTCGAACAGGCTTTCGGGCGTATCGACGACCCGGATCTGGTCCTGCTCGAGTTCGAGATAGGCTGCGAGCTGGGCACCGCCAGCCGTTCCGTCGAGATCAGCCGCGATCGGCATCACTTCGGCGCGCGCAACAGCCGCGCGGCGGGTCAGCTTCGCAGCCGTGGCCGTGCGCCCATGTCCGGGCGGTCCGACGAGTATGATATCGCGGTCGAGGCGCGGCAGGATCGGATCGCACGCCACCAGGCGCGAAATGCCCTCGGCAATCGCATCTTCGGGGTCTGTGAACTGGACGCCGGAACGGCCGGCGCTTTCGGCAGCCACGCGGTCAGCGAATCGCTGCGGGGCGCCATGCCACAGCAGCGCATCGCGCACACGGCTGAAGAGAGGGTTTTCGATGCCGCGGCCGTGCGTATTGCCACGGGCTTCGCGCAGGAAGAGGGGCTCGTTCGGCACCATGCCGCCGCCCATCTTGTCGGTTGCGGCGCGCACTTCCACGCCACCGTCAATCTCGCGTTCTGAAAGGATTACAGCGTCAGAGCCCATTTCGGCGAATATCATCGCCTTGGCGGCCTCGAAGGACTCGGCTGCGAACATCTTCATGCGCATATGGGCGGCATCCTCGTAACTTCTTGACCTTCCCGCGCAGCCCTCACCACGTGACAAGTCGGTTCATGTCGAAGGCCAGTTAGCACTCGAAATGGTTAACAACTTCCTTTTTTGCATTAGGATTTGCCTAATGTGACAGCCAATTAACGAAGGGATGGCACACGCCCGAGCGGCGCTTTTCAAACCATTGTTTTTGCTGGAGAAGCCTAGGCAGCCGCCCGTTCATCGACGATTTCGGACAGGGTCACACCCAGCTGGCCGTCGGCGATGACAAGGCGTCCGCGCGCCATCAGCCTGTCGGAAACGTAAATATCGATGGTCTCATTGGTGCGCCGCTCGAGTGCAACGACCTCACCCGGTGACAGCGCCATCAGGTCCTCGATCGGCATGCGCACCTCGCCCAGCACGATGTCGACGCGAACAGGCACGTCCATCAGTGATTTCTTCAGGGCGGGGTTGGCGGGCTGCATGAGCGATCAATCCTGTGTTCTTACGCAGGCGTAGAATGTTGCGAGTGTGCGTGTCAAATCCTTAACGCTCGGCAAACAGGTCGCCCTGGCCGTCGATGATCCGCTGGGCCGTCGCATTGATCAGGTCCAGCGACGCCGCAATGTCGAGCCCCTCATAGGCGCCGGCTTCCAGATGCCTTGCAAGAATCACAAGATCGGCCAGCGCGTCATTCAGCTTCAGTGTGACCGCCTGCAGGCGCTCGTCGCTCTGGATTGATTCGAGCCGCGCGGCTTCGGCAAGTCCCTCGGAGCGAGCCTCCGACAGGAGTCGTGCCAGCTCCGGGCCGGTCAGCGTCAACTGCCCATCAGCGGGGTCGGCTGGCTGTTCCGGCGCAGGCGGCAGCGTGAAATCGCTGCGAAACTCAAAGGACTGCACTGATTTGACGGCCCGCTGGGTCATTCGACCAGATCCTCGTCTTCAATCGTGCCACCGGGGCGGATATCGCCCTTTTCAATCAGCTTGCGGGCCAGTGCGACCAGTTCCTGGCGGGCGGCTTCGACGTCGCTGCGGCGCACCGCGCCATGAGCGGCGATCTCTTCGCGCAGCAGTTCGCCGGCGCGGCGGGTCATGTTGGCGAAGAAGGCGGCAGCGGTCTGCTCGCGTGCACCCTTGAGGGCCGTGACCAGTGTGGCGCGGGCGCCCGCCGACAGCAGTGTCTGCAAGCCTGCCGCATCCAGGCGGGCGAGGTCATCGAAGGTGAACATGAGCGCGCGGACCTTTTCACCCGCACCCGGTTCCGCGTTTTCGAGAGCCGCCAGGAAAGTCTTCTCGGACTGGCTGTCGAGACTGTCGAAAATCCGGGCAACGCGCTCGTGGCCACCCTTGCTGCCGCTGCCAAGGAGGCCGTCGAGACGGGCTGCAATCTGGGCTTCGAGGCTGGCGCAGGCGGCCGGATGGACCTGTTCGATGTGCAGCAGGCGATGCATCGCATCAATCGCCGTGCGCGGCTTGAGGGCGCGCAGCAGGCGAGCCGAGGCTTCGCCGCTCAGCTGGGACAAGATAAAGGCAATGGTCTGGGGATGCTCGCCAGCGACCAGGGCCGCGAGTGTTTTGGTGTCGATGGCCGAAAGGCGCGACCAGACGGAACCTGTCGTCGTCGCTGCAGGTTTGAGACGGCGGTGCGCATCCACAAAGCGGCTGGCCGCTTCGGATTCGCCGTCCATGCTGTCGCCGAGGGCGTCCATCGCCTGGGTCAGAGCGCGGGCCTCCTGCGGGTCGAGTTCGGCCCAGATACCGGCCGCTTCGGGTCCGAGGGCACGCATGAGGCGGGCCGAGCGGGCAAGACCGTCAGAAACGGTAACAGATCCGGCAGGAACGATGGCCAGCGCGCTCATGCGGCATCCGTCCGGTTATTCATCCAGCCACGCAGGATCTCGGCCGCGCGGGCGGGATCCTTGCGGGCCAGTTCGGCGGCGTCACCGGTGGGCAGCGGTGGGCGGGCGGTGCGCACGGGCGTGGGGGCGTGGGGGCGATCGCGGTCGGCTGTGGGTGAGAGGGTGCGCAGGGGCGCCTCTTCGACGGTTTCGAAGACCATGTCATCACGCGGCACGAAAGCGAGCCAGCCGAGCAGGCCGGCTAGCAGGGCCAGGAAGGACAATTCGCCAAAGGCGGCCGCGTCAGGACGCCCGGGCGCGCCCTTGGCAAAGGTGGCCTGCTGCATCACGAACAGGTCGCCCGCAGCCACATCGAGGCGCGCAGCGGCGGTGACTAGGTTCTCGATGGTCGATGCCTGGGCGCTGGCGGGCGCGTCGAGCAGGACGAGGACGGTCCGCCCGCCGGTTGCCGAAGTGTTGACGCTGATACGGGCATTGCCGGGTCCGGCGACGGGCTCGATCACGTTCATCAAGGACGCCTCGAGCGGCGTCGCGGTCGCGGGGAGCGCATTGTCTGAGGTCAGCAGCGCGCTGCCGCGCCATGCCAGCAGGCCAAGGGCGATCACAAACGCCGCCAGCGCGAGTGCCCTCGGTGAGGGTCCCGCGCCGGGATTGAGATTGCCGGATTTGCCTGCCATCAACCACTCCTGATTTCCCCGGCTAACCGGAGTCCAGTTGTGGTGATAGCCGCCTGCCCGTAAATTTGTGTTTAACGGGAAGGGTTTCGGTAATCAGGCTGCCGTGTGGCTAGCGACGGTATTTCTGGAGCCGCGTCGTGCGCAGGCCCTTCACACCGTGACGGGAATACAGCTTTTCCCAGCCTTCGTATTCTTCATCCGTCAGGTTGTAGCGGTCACACGCTGCCTTGCGCGACAGCAAGCCACCCGAGACGGCTGCGACAACTTCCGCCTTGCGGCGGGTCACCCAGCGCGAGATGCCGGGCGATGGCAGGTCTGCCAGTGTGAGCATCTGGCCATCCGGGCCTTTGACGCTCGTCAGATTTGCGTTCTGCGTATCCATAATCACACACCATTCGTTTCGGTAATGCCTGACCCAACTTCTTCGAGCCCTCAGGTCACAGATGTACACGAGTGGTTTTAAGCTGAGGCATAAGCAGACGTGTGAGTTTCGCCCCCCGCGTTAGGACGATCTTCGGAAACCTGTCCCGCACCGGGACAAATCGCCGATTCTGCCGAATGTGCTGCAGATTGCATTAAAAAAGTTCAGGTCAGAAGGACCAGCGCATCATTGTCACGCGCCTGCGCGGCATGCCTGCGGAGCATGGTGAGGAACATCTCGTCGCCGCGTTCTGTCTGCTTCACCAGCATCGCGGCACCGAAGGCGACAGACATGCCATAGAAGCAATACCAGCGGTAATGTTCGTAGAGCTCGTCGAAGCCATAACCAGTGACGCCGGCCTCGACGAGACGCGCATGGTAATAGCGCAGCAGCGCCTTTTCATGCTTCGGGCGCTCCTCGCGCGTCAGTCCGGCGCCGATGAAATAGGCGACATCATTGGCCGGGGCGCCCCTGGCAGCGGTCTGCCAGTCCACCAGCGCAATCGGCTTCGGCGCGCCCGGCTTGCCGAACAGCATGTTGTCGAGGCGGAAATCATTGTGCGTCAGCGCGAAGGGCCCAAGTTGCGCTTCGCCCCAGCGCGGCAGGGCGGCGGCATAGGCATCGCCCACTTCGATGACATCCGAGGTCAGCTGCGCCGCGTAGCGCTGCTTGAAACCCGTCCAGAGCCCGGCAACCTGTTCGGTCGTCAGCACGGGCGGCGGCGAGGCCGCCGTGCCCTGGAGCCAGTCGTGCTGATCGAGGCTCTCATCTTCCCAATAGGCAGCATGCAGGACGGCCGCTGCGGCGAGGGCCAGCTCAGCCTCTGCCACAGAGCATCCCTTGAGCTGGTCGCCCTGTTCGGATGGCGCCATATCTTCCATGATCAGGGCGAACCGGTTCGTCGCCGGGTCATAGTCCGTGTAATAGGCCGCCGGTGTGATCTTGCCCGCCACTTTCGGGAAGGTGCGGTAGAACATCACTTCGCGCCTGTAATGGCCGAGCATGGCAGCGGTGGCGAGACTGGCCTCGCTGGCTGACGGGAACTTGCCGACCAGCGTGGCAGGCGCCTCGCCGCCCTGGTGGGCATAGTCGAATACGAACCGGACATTCTCACCGATCTGGCCCGTGCCGATCGACTTGGCCGTCAGGCCCCTGACTTCGGCATCGATGCCGATCGTGTCGAACAGGTCATTGAACCATGCTGGTGTCAGTTCCAGCGGGTTGCCGTCGAGTCCCGGACGGGTCATGCAGTCTACTCCCTTGTGGCACCGTTTTCCGGTGCACCGTTTTCTTGTCCTGGTTCCTGTTTGGGCGCGGCGGACTTGCCCGTGAAGCGAGAGACCCAGTCCATGCGCTCCTCAGCCGCCCGCAATGATTTGTCGAGCGCCGCCATGGTGAGCGCGAAGTCGCCGCTTGTTTCCTTGCGCCAGGCGCGCTCTGTGCGGGCGATCACAAAGGCGATGGCCAGCACTTTCAGGCTGAGCGGCGCACCGCTGTCATCATCAAGCCCGGCAGACGCGAGCGCCCAACGGGCCGAAGCCGCGCGGACTGCCGGCAGGCGCAGGAGGATCGATGGCTGGGTTTCGCGATAGCGCAGCAGCGACTTCAGGCCGGCGCGATGGTTTTCCATGGCCTCGAAGCGGAGCATGATGACTTCAAACAGGCGCTCGCGCGGCAGGTCGTCACTGGCGATGGCCTCAGCGGACATGGCGCGGTCGAAATACGCATCGGCGGCATCGGCCAGCGTTTCGCGTGTCGCGACGCCGTGAAAATCATTCAAGGTCAGTCCCGCCTTCGCGGCGATCTCTCCAAGCGTGAGTTCGGACCAGGGCTTGGTGGCGGCAAGATCGAGGGCGGCGAGCAGTCCCTGCTCGATAATACTGTTGGTAGGCGCCATGACCTCTCCTGCGTCAGTCCTTTTGACGAGAGAGGTCCCTTTCGCGGTTCGCAGCGGCGCGCAGGGCCTTTCTCATCAGGATGGGCATCCCACCTTCATCCATGAGGATGTCAAGGGCGGCCTGCGTGGTGCCGCCGGGTGAAGTGACGGCTTTCCGCAGGGCGTCCGGGGCGTCTCCCGTGGATGCCATCAGGGCAGCTGCGCCTTCGACGGTTCGGCGGGCCAGACGGGCCGACAGATCGGCTGGCAGGCCTTCGGCCTCTCCGGCCATGGCCATCACTTCGGCCAGCAGGAAGACATAGGCCGGACCGCAACCGGAAACTCCTGCGGCCGCCGGGATGAGCTTCTCGTCGATCGGGCCTTCCACGACTCCCAACGGCAGGAGCAGTCCCGTGGCGGCATCAATATCGGCCGGATCAGCGCCTGGCGGTGCCGCAATGACGGTCACGCCCTGTCCGATGGCGCCCGGCGTGTTGGGCATGGCCCGCACGACACGGCTGGATGCGAATGAGGCTGCCAGTTGCTTCAGCAGAATACCGGCCATGACGGACAGGACGAGCGTGTCCGGCCCGATAAAAGGTGACGTGTCTTCGATGGTGGACGCGAAGACTTGCGGCTTCACGGACAGCACGACGATATCCGCTGGTTTAGGTGCCGGGTTGAGCACCACCCTGCCCGCAGACGCCCACCCGGATACTACCTCGGATGGCGACGGATCGACGATGATGATGGGCGACCCGGTGCCAGCGCCGAGCCAGCCGCGCACGAGGGCAGCGCCCATGCGTCCGGCGCCGATCAGGGCAATGGTCGGTGCAGGCATTCCGGTGCTCTCCGTGGAGGCGGTGTCAGGCTTCGCCGTGGGTTTCGAACATCACCGCTTCGATGGCTTCGCGCGGTGACTTGCCAGCCCAGATGAGGAAATTGAACGCAGGCACGAACCGGTCCGCCGCGCTGATCGAGGCCGCAATCGCGGCGCGCGCTTCACCAGGCGAGACCTCGTCGCGGTCAAGCATGGAGAAAGTGTAGCGGAAGATGATAACACCTTCGTCGGCCCAGTAATCGAAATGGCCGAGCCAGAGGCGTTCGTTTGCCATCATGATGAGTTCGGCAATCGCCGCGCGGCGCGCCGCGACGGGCTTCACGTCGAGGGTCATCGAAAAATGGATGGCCGACGGATCGGGGCGATAGGCAAACAGGGCGCCCATGTCGCCCCACTTGGTTTCGGCAACGGCCTGGATCGTGCCGTCCTCATCGCGATCATACTGCCAGCCAGCCGTTTCGAGGGCTTCTTCGACCCGTTCGAGCGGATCTGGCAGGTCGATCTCGGCGCGGGAGAGATCAAGGCTCATGGGGTTCCCCTTTCAGTCTCTCGTGCACGGTGCAGGATTCGCACGAGGAGGCCAAGGGCCACTAAGCAAGCGAGCAGGCGCGCGTCCACCCGGTTCTGCAGACTTTACGCCTTATTCCGCAGCTTTTGCCTTTTTGGGTTTCGCCGCAGCTTCCAGTGTTTCGACACGTGCTTCCAGCGCCTCGACGCGCTCAAGCGCGGCTGTGGCGAGGGCTTTCAGGGCCTCGACCTCGTCGCGGCCGGCAAGGTCCATGTCGGCGATCAGGGCACGCACGCGCGACTGGGCGGCGGTCTTCGCCTCCTCGCCTGCGGCGCGGGCCGCGCCCATTGCGCCAGTCATCAGACCGGCAATGTCATCGAGCAGTGGATTTGTGTTCGCCATGAGGCTACTCCTTCGCGCG
>NZ_LADU01000112.1 GCF_000961795.1 Hyphomonas sp. BRH_c22 | reverse complement strand
CGGCTGATGTCCAAGATCACCCACAAGGACAATGCCCAGAGCGTGATCGCCTCCTTCCAGCAGGTCCACCGGCCGCTGGACGCCCTCGGCGCGGCGGGTGACGGCATCTGGATCGCCCTCTATGAAGTGCGCGACCCCGGCAATCTGGGCACCATCCTGCGGACGGCAGACTGCGCCGGGGCACAGGGCGTGATCCTTCTGGAAACCTGCTGCGACCCTTACAGTTTCGAGACCGTGCGCGCGTCCATGGGATCGATCTTCGACATGCCTTTTGCCAATGCCACATTCGACCAGTTCAATGCCTGGCGGCAGGCGGGCGCCATGAGCCTGACCGCCGCGTCGGTGAACGGCACCGTGCGTCACGACCAGGCGCCCTTCGGCCCGCGCGCCGTGATTATCATGGGGAATGAACAGGCCGGACTGCCGCTGCCCATCGAGGCCGCATGCGATACGCTGGCCCTGATCCCGATGCGCGGCGGCGCCGACAGCCTGAACCTTGCACAAGCCACGGCGATCATGACCTACGAAGCCTGGCGCCAGAGAAACTTCCAATGATTACAGAAACAAAACTGCTCATCGCCGACGATTGGGACGATTATGCGCTGCTCGACAGCGGGCATTTGATGAAGCTGGAACGCTTTGGCAGCCAGACCGTCATCCGCCCCGATCCGCAGGCGTTCTGGGAGCCGGCCCGTCCACTGGACACATGGAAAGCCGACGCGATCTTCTCCGGCAAGTCCGGCGATGAGGAGAGCGGCGGCCAGTGGGAAATTCTCTCCCCCCGCGCCGCCGAAGCCTGGCCGATGCGCTGGAGCGGCCTGACCTTCGAAGCCCGGCGCACGGCCTTCCGGCACATGGGCGTTTTCCAGGAGCACTCTGTCCACTGGCGCTTTGCACAGGACCAGATCCGCGCCGCCAAGCGGCCGGTCAAGGTGTTGAATCTATTCGGATATACCGGGATAATGTCGCTCGCCTGCGCGGCGGCGGGGGCGGAGGTGACGCATCTGGACGCGAGCCCGAAATCGAACGGTTACGGCAAGGACAACCAGGCCATGAGCGGCCTGTCGGACCGGACGATCCGCTGGATCGCGGACGATGCCATGAAGTTCGTGGCCCGCGAGATCCGCCGGGGGAACACGTATGACGCCATCGTTCTGGACCCGCCGAAATTCGGCCGCGGCCCCAAGAACGAGACGTGGAAATTCGAGGAAGACCTGCCGCCACTCCTTGATAACATACGGGAATTACTGAGCGAGACGCCGCTTTTCGTCATCGCGACGGTCTATGCCGTGCGCCTGTCCTACCTCGCCCTGTCGCAAACGCTGGGCGACCGGCTGAGCCCGCTGGGCGGCGTGATGGAACAGGGGGAGATGGCGCTGCCGCAGCAGGGATCCACGCGCCTGCTGCCGACAGCTCTCTATGCAAGATGGCGCGCTTCCTGACGGGGCGGACAGCACAGGCTCTTTCCACCCGTCCGGGTGCACGAAAGAAGCACGAAAACAGCACGTAGACTGTACGATAAAGCACGTGCGCAGTCCGGTTGCGCCGGAGCGGACACCTGACTCCACCCACCTGACAAAATGACAAAAGAAAATGGCGGCCCCGAAGGACCGCCATTTCCGAAAGTTTGCCGTGAGGCGCCCGACTAGAAGTCCAGCGTCGCGCCGACGAAGATGTAACGGCCCATTGCGTCGTAAGACTGCGGATAGGTGTTACCGTTACCCGTCGTACCGACCGAAGCCGACAGTGGCGGATCTTCGTCCAGCAAGTTGTTGACGCCTGCGCGGAACGTTGCGTAGTCCGTCAGGCCGAACGTGCCGGCGAGGTCGAAGTAGTTCTGAGCGTCCAGGGTGGAGTCGACGCGGCCGGTTGCACCGGTGTCGAGATCCACAGCGCCCATGTGGCGCCACGTCAGAGCCAGGTCGAGGCCGTCAACCGGTGTGGTCCAGCCCATGCGGGCGCGGTGACGCCATTCTGGGGTCGGCGTAAGGCAGTCGTTGCCGTACTTACCAACACACTCGTACTCGGCGAACGTCTGACCGATCGGATCGTAGTCGAGTGCTTCGAGCCACGTGCCGTTCAGCGAGAAGTTCAGCGCACCAGCCGAACCGATGTCGAAGCCGTAGGCAGCTGCGATATCGACACCGGATGTGGACACGCCACCGATGTTCACGTTCGTATCGACCACGTTACCGGTACCGACCCAAAGCTGGCCGTTCTGGTTACGGACGATCCGGCTACATGCGTCGGCATCGCCTTCGAGGTAGCACAGCTGCATCGTGACCGACGCACCAACAGTCGTAATCGCTTTCGTGATATCGATGTTGTAATAGTCGACCGACAGGCTGAGGCCTGGCAGCATGGTTGGCGTTGCAACGAAGCCAACCGTGTAGGTTTCAGCTTCTTCCGGATCGAGATCCGGGTTGCCGCCCTGCAGGAAGTTGTACTGGCCGGCAGGCGAAGTCAGAGCGCCCGAGTTGGCCTGTGCAGCGTTAACCTGCCACGCGTTGCCACCGATACAAGCGGCGCCGCCCGTTCCGTCTCCAGCCGGATCCGTGAAGTCACAGAGGTCATCGTCAAGGTCAAACAGGTTGAAGCCCTGAGCCTGGAAGAGGTCGATGACGTTCGGTGCGCGGACAGCTTTCTGGAAGCTGGCACGGAAACGAATGTCGGACGTTGGCGCATAGTCACCACCGATCTTGTACGAGTCGGCACTGATGCCGGTCGAGTAGTCAGCGTAGCGGTAAGCACCTTCGATCGACAGAAGCTCAATACCGGGCTGGCCGGTAACGAGTGGCAGCTGGAATTCACCGAAGGCTTCGTAGGAGTCGATCGCACCGGAAAGACCGATCGTTGGACCACCCTGGCCAGCGCCGTCACCCGTTGCGAACGAGTTGTCGGTGATGGATTCGAGTGAGTCGCGACGGTATTCGATACCCATGGCAACCTTCAGGCCTTCGTCAGCCGAAGGCATCTTGAAGCCATACTGGCCCATGTCGCCGGAAAGCACGGCCGACACGACGTTCTGGGTTGTCGTGCCGTTCTGGAGCAGTGGAACCTGGAGGTAATCCAGGGCTGCTTCGGTCACGCCACCAATGGTCCAGATGTTGTATGGCACACAGTTTGGATCCGTGCCGTCAACGACACTGCGGCAGACCGCGTTGCCCGAACCATCGTCAACCACGTCCATGGCGCGGTTAAGGCGCGTGACGGAGAATTCGTTGGTGTAGGCACGTGTCAGCGAAACCTGGGCGTACTGAGCCGAGATATCGTAGTTCCAGCCTGGTGCGTCATAGAGTTCACCCCGCAGGCCGATAACGCCGCGATAGGTCTGGTAACCGAGGTTATCCGTACGACCGCCGCCTTCGACGTTACGACGCCCGAAGTAAGCTGGAGCGACACCGTTGAACGGGTTCGCACCGAGCGTGCCGTCCGGGTTAAGCGTTGGCGCAGCACCGGTGACAGCATTTTGCTCGCCGAGTGTCGCAGCAACCCAGGCTGCACCGACGGCGGGATCTTCAAAGCCGGCAATGAAGTCAGTGACTTCATTTTCAGCTGTGTCCGGATCGTCAACAACGTCAGGCACCAGGTCGATGGCACAGAGACCGGCCTGCTGGTTGGCAGACAGGAGCGGGTTGTCGCAGCTGATGCCTTGCGTGACGAAGAAGTTGCCCGAAGGCGCGATCTGCGCTTTCGACTCGTAGTCCATGAACATGAACTGCGTGTAGACTTCAGCCGACGGATTGAGTTCGTAGTGGCCGTTGAAACCGACCGAATAACGCTGGTCAGGGCGCTGGTAATAGTTCAGCGGACCAAAGTTGTACTGGTCAGTTGCACCGTTCCATGGACGGAACGTGTTGCCGGTCGACTGGTCGATCGTGTAGTCGAACGAATTGAAGTCCGAGATACGGCCCGGGAACGAAGTGGACGAACCACCGCAGTTGAAGTCGCCCGATGCTGCAAGACCAGCCGCACATGCGGAATAGTCGCGCTGGCCCTGAAGCACTTCGCCGTTGTCACGGAAGCTGATCCAGGCAGTAACGTTGCCGCGGCCATCATCGGTGTTGACACCCAGGACGCCCGTGATCTCTTTCGACAGGCCGTCATCAACATTGTCATCAGGTAGTGCGAACTGGGCAGGGTTCGTTGCAGCGCGGCCTTCGATCACGTCACGGAGCGAACCGTTCGTGTCATAGTCGTTATTGTGCTGGAACATGCCGTACTGGGCATCGATCTGAACGCCTTCGAAATTGTCCTTCATGATGAAGTTGACAACGCCCGAGATAGCGTCCGAACCGTAAACAGCCGAAGCACCACCGGTCAGCACGTCAACGCGCTCAACCAGCTGGCCAGGGATCAGGTTAAGGTCCGCAGCCGGATCGTTCGGCGAACCGTAAGGCATGCGCTTGCCGTCGACGAGGACCAGCGTACGGGTCGAGCCGAGGTTACGCAGCGAAACCGTTGCTGTACCCGACGCGCCGTTCGACACGGTCGAGTTCTGCGCGGCGAAGGCCTGTGGCAACTGGGTGATCAGGTCTTCGACCTTGGTCACGCCCTGAAGTTTGATGTCGGCAGCCGAAACAGAGGACACCGGGCTGGTGGTGACCATGTTTGGCGACTGGATGCGCGAGCCGGTGACGTAGACAGTTGCCTGGCGTGCGGTCGAATCTTCGGCGGCTGGTGCGGCGACGGTGTCGACAGCGTCGTCCGTTTCCTGTGCGGTGGCGAGCATGCTCGCCGATGCCATGAATGCTACGCCCGCAAATACGGACGAGGCAAGCAGGCGGGATTTCATCGTATTCCCGTTCACGTTGGTACCTCCAATGGTTACAAAGGCGCCCTTATAGGACGCTAGCCCGGACCCCTGATTCCGGGACTTGGCCATATCGATAGGGTGTTCGTCACATGATCGTCAACGCGTCGTTACGCATCTGTCATCAAAAGCGGGCAGGTGTGGTTTATTTGCCTCAGTGCCCGGGCATGGACGTGCCTCAGGTCAGCATAAAGCTGAGAACCACGAGGCCGATTGCCAGAACGGCAAGCAAGATCATGCCGAAAATCAGCAAAATGGAGGTGCGGACCGCCGCGAGGATCCGCCCGGAGCCGTAGGTAACGCGTAACATCCTGTAAAGATAGACGATTATTGCCAGAAATCCGCCGACAACCAGCAAGTCGACGCCTTGGGGCACCGCCGCTGCCGCGAGCAGGAGCATGGTTCCCAGGACGTAAAGGAAAGTCTGGAAATGCAGCCCCGCAATCAGGTGGTCGAACACGTAGATCCGGCGGTGCCACGCGTAAAGCAGCGTCAAAAGCAGGGAAAAAACGGGTAAAAACAGGACGCTGAACCTGGGAGCCCATTGCCGCAGCCGTGCGCCGAACCTGTCCTGGTTCTCATACACCGTCGCCGTCCGGTCGGCCGCGCGATAGGCCGCTTCGATGGCCGCAGGGTCCGCAGCCGCCTCCATGCGGTCCTCAACGAACGTGCGGAGCCTGACCCGGTCAATCTTGCCGTCCGGCTGCAGCATTTCGGCAAAAGGCAGCGCCTCGACCTTGTCAGCAACCGAATCTGCAATGATTGCCCGGGTTTCCGGATCGATATTGGCCTGATCCAGCTGCGCGTTCAGCTCGTCCAGAGCCGCCTTTTTATCGGAGTCCGGCGCATCAAGCGAAAACCCGCCAGTCGGGTTCGGATCGAACCTCCAGCCGTCAAACCAGCCAAATTCGTCGCCGAGCGTGAAAACGGTGAGGAAGAAGACCACCGAGGCCAGCAGGAACATCCGGAACGGCGGCACATACCGGGCCCGCTCGCCGTCCAGATAGCTCCGCGTGATCCGGCCCGGCCGGAACATCAGCATCGGCAAGGACCGGAACAGCCGGCCATCCAGGGCGAACATGTCGCCCAGGCTGCCGGCGATCAGTTCCCAGAACGGCCGGTGGAAGTCCGACGCGAGCTGGCCGCAGGTCGTGCAGAACCTGTCCGGCACGACCTCACCGCAATTGGCGCACGGCTCGCCCGATTGCACCGGGAAATGCGCGCCGGATGACAGGCTGCCCACAGATGCGGCGCCAATGGCTTCGGCTTCATGTTCCATGCCGCCCTCCCGCGCGACCTAGAAGACTATTCCGCTTTCATACCCTCACGGCAGAGGAAACGCGAGCGGTGCTGGTCAACGGCATTATCGCTCCAGCCTGTCAGGGTCGGATCGACGAGGTTCTTCGTCACCTGGTACCACATGGGCGTGATCGGGTAGTCGTTAAGCATCAGCTGCTCGGCCTCGGCGAAGATTTCCGCCCGCTTGCGGAGATCCATCTCGGCATTGGACTTGGCCAGGAGCGCGTCATATTCCGGGCTGGAATAGCGCCCGTAATTCTGTTGTCCGGTCTTGGAATCGAGCAGGTAGAGGAAGTTGATCGGATCGTCGAAGTCCGCCACCCAGGCGCCGTCCGACACCTGGAAATCCGACTGGCGCAGGCGCGCATAGAGCACTTTCGTGTCCTGCTTGATTATGATGGGTTCAACCCAGGGCGCGATTTCGGCCCAGTTGGCCTGTGCGACAGGCGCGGCTTTCGGGTTGTCGTCCGTCGAACGGTGGATGAATTCGAAGCGGAAAGCCTTGCCCGGGCCGTAACCGGCCGCCTCGAGCAGGCGTTTGGATTCCGCGAGCCGCTCGGCGCGCGGCATGTCTTTCCAGTCCACGGCCGGGCGTTCGACGGCATAATTGTCGATGCCGGGCGGCACCATGGAATAGGCCGGCTCGAAGCCCGGCGTGAGCACGTTGCGGACGATGAATTCCCGGTCGAGCGCCATGGCCAGCGCCTTGCGCACGCGCACATCCTTGAACATTTCCTGCGAGGAATTGATGCTCCAATAGGTCGTGTTGAGAGACGGTGTCGTGCGCGGCCAGCCGGGGAATTTCTGTTCCAGCTCGGCCTGGCGGGCGCCGTCGAAGGCATTGTTGATGTCGAGTTCACCGGCAGCAATCTTGTTCTCGACCGCCGTCTGGTCCTCAAGTTCGTAATACACAACGCGGTCGAAACAGACCTGGTCTGCCGCAAAGCCGGTCGGGCTCTTTTCCGACACGAGCTGGTCGCCCGTGCGCCAGTAGACCAGCTTGTAGGGCCCGTTGGTCACGATGTTGCCAGGCTGGATCCAGGCATCGCCATACTGTTCGACGATGTGCCGGGGCACCGGATAGGTCGTGTAATGGGTCAGCAGGCCCGGAAGGTAGGGCGCGGGATATTCCAGCGTGATCTCCAGCGTCTTGTCGTCAATCGCGCGCACGCCAAGCTCTTCCGGCGGCAGTTCGGTCGTGTTCACCTTCGCGGCATTCTTGATAAGATAGAGCAGCGATGAATATTGCGACGCGATTTCCGGCTTCTGGATACGGCGCAGCGCATAGACGAAATCATGAGCGGTAACCGGCACGCCGTCGGACCAGACGTAATCGCCCAGTTTGAAGGTCCAGACCAGGCCGGTGGGGTCGGTCTCATAGCTGTCAGCCATGCCATAGACAGGCTTGCCGTCCTGGCCGTGCGTCATCAGGCCGATCATCATGTCGCCGATCACGATGTTTTCCCATTGCGCAGAGGATTTGTGCGGATCGAGCGTGTCCACCTTGGCTGAAATACCCCGGCGAAGCGTCGGCATCTCGTCGCCGGCATTGCCGCCACCGCCGCCGCAAGCCGCCAGTGAAAGCGTCAGCGCGGCCATCACGGTCGAACTCATCAGGGATTTCAGCATCATGTTTCCTGTCTCCGGTGTCTTTCCGGCATCCGCCAGATTTGCAACAGTGCTGCCAGACTGGCGTGGCTTTGGAAAGCCTGTGCCCTGACACGAACACAGAGGACGACCTGCGATGACCCGATTCCTGAGCGCGATTGCCGCTATATGCCTCGTCTCCCTGCCTGCGCTGGCAGAGGATGTTTCGACTGACGACGTCTACGCCTGCGCCGGCATCAGCACGGATGCCGACCGGCTGGCCTGCTATGATACAGCGGTCGGGCGCCTCAAGGCCGCCGAAGACGCCGGTGAAGTGACAACCATCACCCGGTCCGAAGTCGAACAGGTCAAGCGCGATTCCTTCGGCTTCTCGATCCCGTCCCTGCCCTCCCTCGCCCTCCGCAAAAGTGGTGGTGACGGCGACAAGGATCTCGACGAAGTCACAGCTGCTGTCAGCTCGGTCAGCCGGGACGGTGCAGGCCGCTGGCGCGTCAGGCTCGAAAACGGGCAGGTCTGGGTGCAGACCGATGACAAGAGCGTCCGCGCGAAGAACGTGAAAGAAGCCCGCATCTATTCCGCATCACTCGGCAGCTACAAGATGAAGCTCGATGGCGGCCTGGCGTTCCGGGTGCAGCGCGAGCAATAGGCGCCAATTCGGAATTGCCTTGGCACGGGCCGATGCTTTCGGCACTCTCTCCAAAAATATAATCGGAGAGGGAACGAGATGAGCAAGTATCTGGGGTGGGCCGTTCCGGCTCTCGCATTGGCCGCGTGTGCGCCAAGCACTAACATCGCCAACGACATCAACGCGTCTGCCACGGTTGAACCAGCAAAGGTCTCACCGGTCGCGAACCCGATGCGCAACGCGTATTTCGGCGATGTTCACGTGCACACCAGCAATTCGTTCGATGCCTATATCTTCGGTGTACGCGCGACCCCGGACGATGCCTACAAATTCGCAAAGGGCGAAGCCATTCGCCACCCTGCAGGCTACGATTTGCAGCTGTCAGGTCCGCCGCTGGATTTCCTTGCTGTCACCGATCATGGCGAATACCTGGGCGTGGTTCCCGCGATGAACACGCCGTCTTCGCCCTTGTCGCAAACCGAGATTGCACAATCCGTGTTCGGCGAAAACGCAACCGATCCTGGTAAATCCTTCCTGCGCGTTGGCGTGACGGTCGCGACAGGCGAGGAGATTGAGGAAATCTACGACCGCAGCCTGATCGATTCCGTCTGGGCGACGACAATCGACTCCGCCGAACGCAACAATGAGCCGGGCAAGTTCACGGCCTTTTCAGGCTATGAATTCACGGCGATGATGGCGGTCCCCGGCGACGGCCCGCCAGCCGCCGGCAACCTGCACCGCAATGTCATCTTCCGGGATGAGGCACCTGAGCGCCTGTTCTCCACACTCGATTCCACCAATCCGGAAGACTTGTGGACATGGATGGAAGGGCAACGCAGCGAAGGCCGTGACGTGCTGGCCATTCCGCACAACTCGAATGCCTCGAACGGCGAGATGTTCGCCCTGCAAACCTATAATGGAGAGCCCCTGACGGCAGCCTATGCCGACAAGCGCATGCGCAACGAGCCGCTTGTCGAAGTGTCCCAGGTCAAGGGCACCTCGGAAACAACCCCCACCCTGTCTCCGAATGACGAATGGGCCGATTTCGAACAGTACGAGTATTTCATCGGCAGCACGATGAAGACCACGCCCGGTGCCGGCGACTTTGTCCGCTCGGCTTACAAGCGCGGCCTGGCCCTGCAAGAGACGGAAGGATTCAATCCGTACAAGTTCGGCCTCATCAGTTCGAGTGACACGCACGTCGCTGCCGCGTCGCTGGTTGAGGAATTCCATTGGGGCAAGACTCCACAGGATGGTGCCAGCCCGGAAGCGCGCCGGTCGGTTCCGCCCAATGGCGGCAAGACATGGGACGGCGCGGATGACCCGCAAACAAGGCGGCAAATCACGGCAACCCAGTTCGCCTCAAGTGGTCTGGCGGGAGTGTGGGCGGAATCCAACACGCGCGAGGCAATCTTCGATGCGATGAAGCGCAAGGAAACCTTTGGCACGTCAGGGCCGCGCATGAAGGTCCGCTTCTTCGGGGGTATGGGATATGCGCCGTCGATACTGGACGATGCCGACCTGCTGGCGCGCGCCTATGATGGCGGTGTGCCTATGGGCGGACATCTCGATAATGTAAGCGGTGACACTGCGCCCGGCTTCCTTGTCTGGGCGATGCGCGATCCGATGAGTGCACCGCTGCAGCGTGCGCAGGTGGTCAAAGTCTGGACAGACGGCGGCGAGACACATGAGGCGGTCCACGATGTGGCCTGTTCGGGCGGGGCCGTGCCTGATGCTGCCACGCATCGCTGCCCGGACAATGGGGCGAGGGTGGATGTATCAGACTGCAGCACCGAAACAGGCTCAGGCGCCAACGAGTTGAAAGCCTATTGGACGGACCCGGACTTCAACGCCGACCGGGAAGCGGCGTATTATGTGCGTGTGCTGGAGAACCCTACTTGCCGCTGGTCGACGTGGGATGCTGTGCGCAATGGCACGCCGCCCAATCCGGAATTGCCCACAACCGTGCAGGAGCGGGCATGGTCTTCACCGATCTGGTATGCGGGTCTGGGCCTGACGGCGAACGAATAACCGCTCAGGCGGCGGAGCGGACCAGTTCGAAATGTGAGCGCACCGTCGGCGCCGCATCCGGCGTGGTGACGACACCCGTCTTGATCAGCGCGATCATGTGGCCAAGCACGGACATGGCCGCGGCCGGGTGAAGGCGTTTTTCGACATCGGCATACATGATCTCGACCATGGCCGGGATCGACGTTTCGCCCTTGCGCAGGTGTTCGAGGATCGACGCCTCGCGGGCGCGCCGGTGGCTGGCATACTCGGTGATGAACGTGTTGACGAAATCCTTGCCGCGCACCGGGTCGCCATGCGTCGGCCAGAGGGTTTCAAAGCCCATCACACGGATCTTTTCGAGGCTGTCCATATAGTCGGCCATGTCGCCATCCGGTGGCGCGACCACCGTGGTTGACCAGCCCATGATATGGTCGCCGGAGAGGCAGGCATTCTCTTCGCGCAGGCCAAAGCAGAGATGGTTGCAGGTGTGGCCCGGCGTCTCGATGACATCGAGCGTCCAGCCGGGGCCGGAAATCGTGTCGCCGTCCCCGATCTTCACATCCGGCATGAAACCGAGGTCATCGGCGCTGCCAAGCTCGCCCTTGGCCGTCGGCACACCGCAATTCTTCGCATAGGTCTTGCAGCCCGCCCATTCGGCGAGCGGCGTTGCGAGCGGCGAATGGTCCGAGTGGCCATGCGTGACCAGGACATGCGTCACGGTCTCGCCTTCCAGCACCCTCTTCAACGCCTCGAAATGCGTCTCGTCCATCGGACCCGGATCAAGAACGGCCACCTCGCCGTGTCCGATGATGTAGACGCCCGTGCCGACATAGGTGAAGGGACCGGGATTGTTTGCGATAACGCGGCGGAGCAGCGGAGAGACCTGCTGCACCACGCCATATTCGAACTCAATGCCGCGAACGTAGGGAATAGCCATAATATTACTCTTGAACCTTTTGCCGTGCCCGTCGGATCAACGCTTCTTCGGTGCGAACGCGCCGGCAAAAGCGACCGCCATGCGGCGGGTGGCGCGCAGCTTGGCGCCCAGCTTGAGCGCGACGGGCGGGCCCATGTCGGTCTTGTTCGCATCGACGATGTAGATTCGTCCGGATGTGCGGTCACGTAGAACATCGATGCCGCCCCAGTCCAGCCCGACCTCTGCAGCAAAGCGCTCGATCACGCCAATTTCATCCGGCGTGTAGCAGTTGCGAGGTTCGTCGAGCAAAACTTCAACATTCTCGTTCAGGAAACGCCGATCGAGCCGCCGGCGCTTGCGGAACACGATGATCGGTGTTCCCCCCACGATGCAGCAGCGCAGGTCTTCGACCAGTCCGCCTGCGATCTCGTTGTCGACCAGCAACTGGTAGGTCTTGCCTTCCACCGGCGTGTCGAGCGGACCCTCGAGCACGCGGCCGTCATGCGCCGCGTTCAATTCGGACTTCTCGACCATGCGGCCTTCATATCTGGTCGGATCGACCTTGAGCGTATAGCCTGCGGCACGTTCGAACGCCTCTGCGACCCTCGTCTTGGACACATCCTGGCAGCCGAAATTTACGAGGCGTGCACCCTCGCGGACGGCTGGCACGGCATTGTTGGTGGCCGTCGAATCATCAAACTGGAAGACGATATCGGCCACGGACACGTCGTCGATCAGCTTGGCGCCGGAAACGTGCATGACCGGCCAGATGAAGTACCAGGGCCGCGGCTTGTCGGGATAGAAGGCGATGGTGGGGCGTTTGTGGCCCGTGATGCGGCGCCATGTGCGCCAGGTCTGGGCGAAGAAGTAGAAGCAGAACCACGTAAAAATGCTGTGGAGGAGCGACAGGTCGGGCACGATCCGGTGCCCGGTCTTTTTCACCAGGATGGTGCCTTCATCATACTTGAAATCGGTAATCCAGAGACGTTCCGACATTGCGTCAACTCCTGCGGCGGGACAGCCAGCTGGCGTCCCCCTCGTTCCGCCCTGCGTCGCACGGCGATAGGTCACTGACAACACACTTAATGCGGCGCCAGTGTGACGATTTGCTCACAATTGTTCCCTCCGGGATTCGTTAGAGCAACGCCTCAAGACTCGATAAATCGTATCCTGCTGCGGCCGCTGCATCAATGATGTCGCCAGCTGAGCCCTGTCCGGCCTGGGTCAGGGCCCAGGCGGTGATGCAGCGCGTACCCGTGCGACAATACGCCAGAACCGGCTGGGGGGCCTCATTCAGGATGTTCGACATCCGTTCGACGATTTCAGGCGTTGGCGCCCCCGAAAACGGCAGGGCCGCGAAGCTGAGGCCGAGTGATTCTGCCTTTGCGCGGATGGCGCCCATGCGCGGCTGGTCGACGCCGCTCTCGCCATCGGGGCGGTTGACGACGATGGTCTTGTATCCAGCCGCCGCGATTTCCTCGACATCGTCTTCAGTGATTTGCGGCGCGACTGAAAAAGCGTCCGTAACGCGTCGAATATCTGCCATGGGTCATATCCTGAATGTTGGCGCAGTCTTGATCGGCTCTGTACACAAGCTAAGGAGGATGGTGCAACCTTCCAAGCTTGCGGGTTGAACTTTCGCCGACAGGCCCGTCACAGTTACAGAAAGCCACTCTCCCTTGTCATCCCTGCAGAGAGCCCTCAGCCGCGTTCCATGGGCCTATACGTTCAGGCGCCTGCTCATCGCGATCCCGACCATGCTGGCCATCATCACGATGGCGTTCCTGATGATGCGCGCCGCCCCGGGCGGCCCCTTCGACGGCGAACGCAAGCTGCCGGCCGCAACCGAACAGGCCATCGCCGCCAAGTTCGGCTTCGACAAGCCGCTCCACGAGCAGTATTTCAACTATGTCGGCGGCGTCCTGCAGGGCGATTTCGGCCCCTCCTACAAGACGCTTGGCAAGAGCGTGAACGACCTGATCGCCGACGGGCTGCCGATCTCGCTCACCATCGGGTCGCTGGCCATGCTGCTGGGCCTCGGCCTCGGCACGCTGCTCGGCGTCTTCGCGGGGCTGAGGCAGAACACGGCGGCCGACTTCAGCGTCATGGGCATTGCCATGGCGGGCATATCCATCCCGACCTTTGTGACCGGCCCCATCCTGATCCTTCTCCTGTCCCTCGGTGCGGGGATATTCGCCGTCGGCGGCCTCGGCCAGTATCCGAACATCGGCATGAACTGGCACAACATGACCCTGCCGGTGGTCACGCTCGCCCTGCCGCAGATCGCCATCATTTCCCGCCTGATGCGCGCCTCGATCATCGAGACCATGCGCTCCAACCATATCCGCACCGCCCGCTCCAAGGGCCTGTCCGAGCGCCAGGTCATCGTGCGCCACGCGCTGCCCGCCGCCATGCTGCCGCTGATCTCCTATGCCGGCCCCGCCATGGCCCGCGTGATGACCGGTTCTGTCGTGATCGAGAAGATTTTCGGCCTGCCCGGCCTCGGCTCGTATTTCGTCAACGGCGCCCTCAACCGCGACTACACGCTCGTGATGGGGGCGATCATTGTCTATGCCGGCCTGATCGTGATCCTGAACCTGGTGGCCGACGTGCTGTATGCGGTGCTTGATCCGAAAGTGAAGTACGACTGATGACCGACATCGATCCCCTGTTCGACCCGACCGGCCGCGTCACGCCCATGAAACAGGCCATCGTCGGCGGCCGCTCCCTCTGGGACGATGCGCGAGCCCGCCTGTTCCGCAACAAGGCCGCCGTGGTGTCCATGTGGATCCTTGGCGTGATCGTGCTGATCGCCGCCTTTGGCCCGCTCATATGGGTGCATGATTACAAGGCCATCTCCGACGCGCGCACCATCGCGCCGACGATGGACAACTGGCACATCCTGGGCACCGACATCCAGGGCCGCGACCTGCTGGCCCGCCTGATGATCGGCCTGCGCATATCGCTGATGGTGGGCGTGGTCGCGACCGCCGTCAGCCTCGTGATCGGCGTCACATGGGGCGCAACGGCCGGCTATCTCGGCGGCCGCGTCGACAATTTCATGATGCGCATTGTGGACGTGCTCTACGCCCTGCCCTTCATCTTCTTCGTCATCCTTCTGCTCACCGTGTTCGAGCGCAACATCGTGCTGATCTTCGCCGCCATCGGCGCCATCGAATGGCTGACCATGGCGCGCATCGTGCGCGGCCAGACACTCGCCATCAAGGGCAAGGAATTCATCGAGGCGGCCCGCGCATCGGGCGTGTCCCGGCGCGCCATCATCATTCGCCACATCCTGCCCAACGTGATCGGCCCGGTCGCCGTCTATGTCACGCTGACCATTCCGGTGGTGATCTTGGCGGAAAGCTTCCTGTCCTTCCTTGGCCTTGGCGTGAACGAGCCGCTGACATCGCTCGGCGTGCTCATCTCCGAAGGCGCGAAGACGATGGAAGAAAAGCCCTGGATGCTGCTCGCGCCCGCCATCACCATGGCGGTCACGCTGCTCTGCCTCAACTTCATCGGCGACGGCCTGCGCGACGCGCTGGATCCGAAGGAACGCTAGTCTCCCCTACGCTACGGCGCCTCAGGTGCCATTCTGGTCATCATAATATTCAGCGGGAGTCACACGCCCAAACAGGCTGATCGTGGGTTCTGTGTCGCTACCGGGAACAAAGCCCGCATCGACAGCGATCCTGCCTGAATCGGGATACTCGATGATGTCGGACGGACTGTCGGCTGATATCGCAAGATAGCGAAGGTCCGCCGTGCCAGTATTGATGATCTGGTGCGCTTCCTTGCCCGCAGCCGCCGCTATCAGGTCGCCTGCCCGGATCGGCAGTGTCTGGCCATCGAGGCGCGTGACACCCTCACCCTCCAGGATGAAGAACAGCTCATGCCAGACATGATGGCGATGAAATGGGCAGGCGCTCTTACCTGGCGGCACCACGACCAGCGAGCATCCGATCCCGGTCGACCCGATCAGGCCAGCAGCCTGTCCCGCCCTTGCGGAAAAATCCTTGCCGTCGCCAACATCCCTCATCACCAGGTGATCAAGATTGACGATGCGCGGCTCGCTCATAGGGAACCTTTTAACATGCTGCCCGGCATATGCCCGCTAGTTCAGGCGCACTTCGATTTCGTCGAGCAGGTCACGCACCCGTTTCGCGTTCGCGCCAAGGTCCGACAGGCCGACACGGCTGACCGAGCGCACATCAATGCGCGAGCCTTCGCCGTCGGGCGTGACGCGGATCAACACATCGTCCTTGAAGTCAAACCAGAACGAGGCCTGCGTCGCCTCGATACTGCCGGACTGAATATCGTTGGTGACGATCGTCCAGCCGCGTGCCTTCACGGCTTCCAGCGCGGCATTGAAGGCCATGTCGTAGGATGCGGCAGGCACGACCAGCGTGTCGAGTGCCGGATAAGGCGCCTGCTTCACGGATTTGTGCCGCGCGGGATCGAACTCCGCCTCTTCCTGCAGGTCCGACACAAGCCGTCCGCCCATGCCCGGCCAGCGGGCATCCACGGCGTCGGGCGCGACCGGCGCATCCTCGAGCGTGTTGAGCGCACCGGTAGACGCGCGCGCGGCCAGGATCGCCTCGGATGGCTGGATGGGGTTCGACCAGTCGGTCTGGACTTCATGTATGGGCGGCAGCCGTTCGGCCTGGCCCTTGAACGCCACGACCCGTCCGAACGCCAGTCCCGACACGAGCAGCGCGCCGAGAGCGAGCATCAGCGCCTGTTTGCGCGGCGCCTTGATCAGGGCGACGATGATGGCGATAACCGACACGGCGAGGGCGGCCATCAGCAGCAGCGGTCCCCAGGCAATCGTCATCTTGCCGAGGCCGAACTGCCAGCCCCACAGGCCGAGCTTGGTGCCGATGGCGGCGGCGGCGAACCAGAGGACCGAGAACAGCGCCAGCCCGAGCGCAAATCCGGCAAACTTGCCGCGCCATCCTGCATCCTGTGTCTCGTCAGTTGTGCTGGTCATGTGCGTCTCTCCCTCGTCTTTTCCATCAGATAGCGCGGCCCGCCCGCTTTGTCGCCCCTGCCCTTATCCGACAGTTTTTGCGCCGCGTTCAGTCACAATTGCGGCATTAAGGAGAAATCTGTCCTACAGCCAGCGGACGACCGTATCATGGCGGGCAATGTCGCTGCTCTCGCCCCCTGACCATATGCCTGCCAATCTTCTGCCGATCTGGCCGTGGATCTGGCTGCAGCACCAGCTGCTCCTCGCCTGGATCCGGCTGACCAATGGCCGCGGCTATCTCTATTGCTGGGCCGTGACCCCTGCGGGGCGCGTCGTGCTGCTCTGGATCGACCTTGAATCGCGTGACCGTGCCGCCGTGCTGCCCCTCAGGCCGCCGGTCTCGCCGCGCCTTGCCGGCGCGCTGAGCGGGCAGGATTTCACGCCCGCTTTCCTGTGCCTTGTGCGCGCAGCCCGCCCGGCCCGCATCCTGCCATCGGCCAC
>NZ_LADU01000109.1 GCF_000961795.1 Hyphomonas sp. BRH_c22 | reverse complement strand
GGTGTACAATCGCTTCAACAGATGGGCGAAGGCAGGCGTCTGGCTCAATGTTTTCAATGCCTTGGCGGAGCGATCTCCCGAATCTATGGCCTTCATCGACAGTTCGATCATCCGGGCCCACCAGCACGCCGCAGGCGGAAAAAAGGGGGCCCGGATAACGCCATCGGTCTCTCTCGTGGGGGACTGAGCACCAAGATCCATGCCGTGGTTGATGAGGCGGGCCTGCCGATCCGCCTGTCCCTGACGGCCGGTCAAGCCTCCGACAAGGCCGCCGCGCCTGCCCTTGTCGACAGCCTGAAGACGGCCGCCCATGTCGTGGCTGATCGCGGGTATGATGCGCTCTCGCTGGTCGAGCAGATACGATCACGCGGGGCCGAGGCGCATATCCCCACCCAGCGCAACCGCAAGGCCCAGCGCTCCGTCAACAGAGCCATCTACAGCCAGCGCAATCTGGTCGAGCGATACTTCAACAAACTCAAGCATTTCAGGCGCATCGCAACCCGATTCGACAAACTCGCCAGAAACTACCTCGCCGCCGTCGCTATCGCTTCTGTCAGACTCTGGACACGCGCTTATGAGTCCACAACCTAGTCCGGCCTGACTAGGAGGCCGCGCTCGGTGCGAATCTGGGCATAGGCCGCCGTGATTGCCGCCGCCTTGGCGTGGGCAGCCGTCTCGAATTCGCGCGGCGCCCCCATCTGCACGACGCGGTCGGGGTGATTGTCGGACATCAGCTGGCGATAGGCCGCCCGGATCGACTTGAATTCTGCATCATGCGGCACGCCGAGTATCTGGTAGGGATCATCCCGCTCCGGCCCGAGATGGCTGGCACGGATGCGCCGGAATGTGCTCTCGCTGAAGCCGAACGCCTGGCTGACATTCCTGAGGAACTGCATCTCTGCATCCGTCACCACGCCGTCAGCGCCGGCAATCTGGAACAGCCCGTCCAGCACGCCTTCGAGCAGGCAGGGCCGGTTCCTGTATTTGCGGCCGATGCGCCGGGCATAGCTTTCATAGCCGCGGACGGTCTGGCGGGCGATGTTGAAGACGCGGCGGACATTGTCGGCGTCTTCCGGTGCGGCGCGGAAAACGCGCGAGAAGACCATGATTTCCTGATCGGTGACGGCGCCATCGGCCATTGCAAGCTTGGCCCCCAGCCCGACAACCGCAGCGGTAAACCCGACATCATTGGGATCAGGCGCACACTCGATACCGTCCATTGCCGGTTCGGCCAACGAATCCGGTTCAAACGGGCGGTTGCCGCCCTCAAGCAGTCGTGTCCACAGACTCATCTTGGGCGCTTATAGCAGGTATTCCGCCAGATGTGAGTGAGGCATGGTGACAAGTGCGTGAAGGAACCGGCAGGCATGGCGCGACCGATCACCCCTGACGTGCACTCACCAGCTGTTTCAGCTCTGCAATCTCGGCGCGCATTGCGTTCATCGTCTTCAATATTTCGTTGCGCTGGGCATGGGCATCTTCAAGTTCCCCCTCGATCTCCTCCTCGATCTCCTCGAGCCCCTCTTCCAGAAGCGCTTTTTGTTCTGATGCCAGGGCGTCCACAACCAGGGCGATGAACAGGTTGAGGATGGCGAAACTGGCGATGAAGATGAAGATGATGAAGAAAATCCAGGCATAGGGATTGCCGTCATCGATGACTTTCTGGACGACTTCGAAGCGCCAGCCATCCATCGTCATGACCTGGAACAGGGAATAGGCCGATTTCGGCAGGTCGCCGAACAGGAGCTCGACGTCGGGATCCGACGTATCGCCGAACAGATTGGTGGCCATGACGGCGCCGACATAGGTGACCAGGGCCAGAACGGCGAATATGGCGCCCATGCCGGGAAGCGCCTTCATCAGGGCCTCGGTGATGCGCTTCATGACCGGAACAATGTGCAAGAGGCGCAGTACGCGCAGGACACGCATGGCGCGCAGCACGCTGAACGCCGAACTGCCGGGGATCATGGCCACGCCGATGACGACGAAATCGAACCAGTTCCAGCCGGACCTGAAGAACTGGAACCTGTAGACGACGAGTTTCAACAGGATTTCAGTCGCGAACAGCCAGGTTACGGCGACATCGAACACTTCCAGTGCGCGGACAAGGCCCGGCGGCAGGCTCGCATGATAGGTCAGGATGCCGAGCACCGCGGCATTGATGACGATCAGGATGGTAATGAAATTGCGAAACCAGGGACGCTCGATTTCGCGCTCGAGTACGGAATTGCTCGTTTCATTGTCGAGTGTTGCCTGCTTCATGCCTAGACCTCCGTCACCGGTTGCGTCGCCCGTGCGAGGTTTTGCCCGTAATGGCGCCGCATGCCAATCGCGGAATCCGGTTTCAGCCGGCTGATGTCGTCGTATCCGACACGATCAGCCATTCCCCACCGATCTTGCGCATCACAAGGGTATACAGCCCGGACGGCCGGTCGCCCGGCCGGTCAAGCCGCCAGGCGCCATGGGCGATCGCGGCATCGGGCGACAGGATCACGATCTCGTAGTCAGACGTCGAGAGGCGCCCCATCAGGTCCGGCGTGGCATAGACGCGCTTGTACCGTGCATTGGTTTCATCCCAGCCGCGCGTGACGTTGCCGCCAGAAGCAAAGCGCAGCTCGGGCGAGCGCCAGTATCCCTTCATGAACGCGTCGATGTCGCCCCGATTCCAGGCCGCATCCTGTGCTTCCAGCAGCGCGGTAATCCTTGCCGACTCCGCATCCACCTGCGCTGGCGTGAGAATGGGAACCGGTACAGTCTGCGGGGTGGCACAGGCCGTCATGGGCAGGATGAGGACAAGGGCGGCGAGGAGGTGTTTCATGTCTTGTGTCTCCAACCAGGTGCAGGATTGCCGAGGACACCTTAGCCCTGTTTGCGAAACGAAAAAGCCCGGCCCGTCCCAAGGGGGCGAACCGGGCCGATCGCAAGCGTCCGGCGGGGTGGCTCCGGACGCAGCGAATACAATGGAGCGGTGTTACCGATCGGTGATTTTCAGGCCGAGCGCCGAATCGATATCGAGTTCGGGTTCAGGCTCGAATTCACTTTTCAGATCCGTATCGACGGTCGGCCTCACCGGAAGGCTGGAATCCAGGTCGATATCGGTATCCATGTCGGTCTCGGGCGTCTGCAGATCTGCATCGCCTCGCGCTTCAACCGACAGCGCATGGTAAGGCCGGGGCTCACCCTCAATCACGATCTCAGCGCCGGTTTCCATGCTGGGCGGCGCAATGTCGATACTCGCGTCCGTTTCGGCAGTGGTGGTCGTGTCGATGCCCGGTACCTGCGTATAGGCGGGTGCGGTGATGATCGACAGGGCGGCGACAGTGGCAGTCAGCGTGCGTTTCATATTGAGGCTCCGTTACAAGAGCCAGACTGACGCCTCACGTCCGCGATGGTTCCCCCGGCATCCGGAATGCCCTGAAAGTGTCAATTTTCGCCAATGCGGCAACTAATGCAGGTCGGCTTCCGCCGCTACAGGGCCGCCATTCGCGACGGCCGGCTCGTCAACGTCTTCATCCTCGATCTCGTCGGCTTCAGCGGCCTTGGCAGGCTTGCGCCTGCCGAGCGGGCCGTGAATGTCGGCGGTCCGGTCATATTGCATATTGTAGTATTCGTGGGCCGTATGAGTCAGCGGCTGCGGCGTCAGGTGCAGGCCGTAGACGCGCAGGCGTTCCACCACTTCATCGCGCAGGTACATGCCCGGCAGGGCGTCCTGGCTGAAGCCGTGGCCTTTCATCCAGTCGCGCACATGCCAGCTGCGCACCGTGCCGGCGTCCGCCGGACGGGCCCCATCATGGACTTCCCACATATACAGCGTGGCAATGCCGTTGATGACCGCCTCCATCGCATCGTCCAGCGAGGCTGCCGGATCGCGGCCCTGGGCCAGCGTTGCGCGAAGGCCCATCTTGCGGGCTTCGAGTTCCTGATAGGTGGCGCCGACAACGGCGATGGCGTTGCGGTTGGCCCGGATCATGGTCGAATTCACGCCGTCGAGCTGGGGGTGGCGGATCGGCAGAAGGGCATCGGGGCCGGCCTCGTGATTGGCGGCAATCTGGGCGACTTCCGTGACCATGCGTTGCAGATTGATGCGCAATTCATGGCTGACGCCTTCAAGCGCCGACAGGGCCCCATCGCGCTCATCGTTACGCAGCCGCCAGAGCTGCCAGGCGATCATGAGCGCTGCTGCAACGAGCAGACCGAGGCCACCGGTAAAAAACGTATAGAAATCCGACTCGCTCATTCTGAGGTCCCCTTCAATTGTCCTGCGTGGCCTGAACAGCCTTGCCCCCGGCCAATTGTCAGGAAAGCTTAACCGCCAAGTGCGCGGCCTGCAATCACTTGCAACTTTTCCAGCATGGCCGGATCGCGGGCGGCCGGAGCGGTTATCAGGGCATGGTCGAGGCATGTGTCGATGCCGTCGGGCGATGGCGTGCGGGACGTGCCGGCCAGCTTCTGCGCCAGTTCGACCACGGCCCGGCGCGCGAGCGCGCTGTTACGGCCCATGATTTCGAGGACGTTGGTCACGTTGACCGCCTCTTCCGCCTCGCGCCAGCAATCATAATCAGTGACCATGGCAAGGGTTGCGTAAGGCAGTTCCGCTTCGCGGGCGAGCTTGGCCTCAGGCATCGCCGTCATGCCGATCACGTCACAGCCCCACTGGCGATACAGCTTCGATTCCGCAAGGGACGAGAATTGCGGGCCTTCCATGGCGAGATAGGTGCCCCCCCTGTGAATGGCTGCGCCAGCGCCCTCGGCTGCATCCGCTGCTAACGCCGACAGCCGCGAACAGACAGGACGGGCCATCGAGACATGGGCCACCATTCCCGGGCCGAAGAAGGTGGACTCACGCGCCACGGTGCGGTCGATGAACTGGTCCACCGCCACGAAATGGCCGGGCACGTATTGTTCCTTCAGGCTGCCGCAGGCGGAAATCGAAAGCACATCGGTGACACCGGCGGCTTTCAGAGCGGCGATGTTCGCGCGGTAGGGCACGGTCGACGGGCTGAGGCGGTGGCCCTTGCCATGCCGGGGCAGGAAGACAAGCTCGACCGGACCGATTCGCCCGCGCACGAGCATGTCGGACGGCGCGCCCCAGACTGTCTGGACGTGCGCCTCGCGGCGATCTTCCAGCCCGTCAATTTCATAAAGGCCGGAGCCGCCGATAATGCCGAGCGTCCATTGGGTCATGTGTCAGGTCCTAAAATGAAAACCCCGCCTCTGGACACCAGTCCGGGCGGGGTCGTCAATTCAACAGAATGTCAGATCCGGCCTAGTGCTCGACCTTGCGCCAGATGCGCTTGTAGGAAAACCACAGGAGAATGGTCAGGATACCGAGATAGATCATGACCGGCAGGCCGAGCGACTTGCGATTGGTCTGCTTCGGCTCGCTGGCCCAGGCCAGGAACTGCGCCACATCGTGGGACATCTGCTCGGTTGTCGCCTCGGTTCCGTCATTGAACGTGACGCGGCCGGGTGGCAGTTGCGGCCCCATGGCGAGGAAGCCGCCAGCCGGTGCGTGGCGCGGATCGCCTTCATATTGCGGCGTCGTGTCGCCCGCCATGTACGGATTGTAGTACTGGCCTGCAGGCTGGACCAGAACGCCCGCGTCGCCGTCTGCCGCCTTGTGTCCGGGAAGGTGGACTTCCGACATGTCGATGACGGTCTGCGTGACGGCAGGTGTCGAGACTTCGGCGACATCATCGGTCGGATCATCGGGCGTGCCATTGTCGGACGCAGGTGTTGTCACCTGGGCCGGGGTCACTTCGCGGGTGCCGATGGCCTCGTCAGACGGATAGCCGGACAGGAGGCTGTAGACATAGCTGGCGCCGCCGTGGCGGGCCTTGACGATGACCGACAGGTCAGGCGGCGCAGCGCCATTATTGGCCGCGCGGGCCGCGTTCTCGTTCGCATAGGGCGAGCGGAACGTGTCGGCAGGTGTTGCAGGGCGGAAATCGTAATCGCCGATATCGTTCGGTGTCGGGCTCTGGATTTCAACGTCTGCGGCCAGCGCCTTCACGAACGGGTTGTCGTTCGCGTTCGGATAGTCGGCGTCGTAGAACGGCCCGCCCGGCTCGCCGAGATTGCGATAGCTCATCAGTTTCATCGAGTGGCAGGACGCGCAGACCTCGCGATAGACCTGATAGCCACGCTGGACGGATGGCATGTCGAACTGGCCGGTAATGCCGTCGAAGGACCAGCCGCCTTCGGGTGCATGCGGATGGGCGGCGGCGCCGCCTTCGGCGTGCGCCATGGCGGCGAGGCTGAGGCCGGCAAGACCGGCAGCGAGAATGCGGAACGCTTTCATGGATCTACCTCGAGGCTCCCTATTCGGCCGGAACGGCGGTGGCTGTCGGCGCCTTGTGGCGCTTGAGCACGGACTTGTGGATGGATTCCGGCAGTTCCTTCGTCTTCTCGGTCAGGCCGACGAAGAACAATATGAAGAAGTACCCGAAGTAAAGGATGGTCAGGATCAGCGAGAGCTGGCTGAACTGGAACGTCTTGGGTGCCACGGCCGCCAGCGACGGGGTGGAATCGGCCGGCAGGCTGTCCATGAAACGTTTCGCGTCAACATAGGCCTCATGACCGCCCTTGTATTCGCTGGTCGCTTCCTGACCGTTCTCTGTATAGCTGACGACCAGTATGTCCTCGCCCTGAAGCGCCGGGATGACAGGGGCGTCAGGCAACTTGGCACCACACCAGCCGAGCAGCAGGCAGACCACGACAAAGCCGAAGAACAGTTGGCGGGCCACCGGGCGGTAGCGCATGGATTTCACCTTCGACGTGTCGAGCCACGGCAGCACGAAGAGGATCGCGATAGCGGCGAACATGGCGATCACGCCGAGGAGCTTGGCAGGGATCGGGCCGATATCGAATGTGATGGCGCGCAGGATGGCGTAGAAAGGCAGCATGTACCATTCAGGCACGATGTGCGCCGGCGTCACCAGCGGGTTGGCTTCGATCGCCTGGTCGGCATGGCCGAGCGCGTTCGGGGCGTAGAAGACGAACGCGGCGAACAGCATCAGGAACAGCATGATCGCGAAGGCGTCCTTGACCGTATAATAGGGGTGGAAAGGCACGGTATCCTTTTCCACGTCCTGGACTTCGACGCCGGTCGGGTTGTTGTTGCCGGGAACATGCAGGGCCCAGACGTGAAGGATCACGACAGCCGCGATCATGAAAGGCAGCAGGTAGTGCAGCGAGAAGAAACGCTGCAGCGTCTGGTTGCCGATGGACGGCCCGCCGAGAATCCAGGTCTGCAGGCTTTCGCCGACCAGCGGGATGGCGCCGAACAGCGACGTGATCACGTTGGCGCCGTGATAGGACATCTGGCCCCATGGCAGCATGTAGCCGAGGAAGGCCGTCGCAATCATGAGCAGGAAGATGACACAACCGAGGATCCAGAGGACTTCGCGCGGCGCCTTGTACGACCCATAATAGAGACCACGGAACATGTGGATATAGACCGCAAAGAAGAACATCGACGCACCGTTGGAGTGGATGTAGCGCAGCAGCCAGCCATAAGGTACGTCGCGCATGATCCGCTCGACCGACGCAAAGGCGCCGTCGATACTGGCTTCATAATGCATGGCCAGGATGACGCCGGTCAGGATCTGGACGACGAGGCAGATCGCGAGGATCCCGCCAAACGTGTACCAGTAGTTCAGGTTCTTCGGCGTCGGAAAGCTGATTGCCGTATCGTTCGCAAAGCGAATGATCGGCAGGCGCGCGTCGAGCCATTTCTCGAATCCGGTATTGGGCGTGTAGGATGATTCATGTCCGCTCATCAGAGATGTCCTTCCTTAGAGGGAAATGTTGACCACGGTTTCCGACACATAATTGTAGTTCGGAATCGGGAGATTGGTGGGGGCCGGGCCGCTGCGAATCCGGCCGGACGTATCATATTGCGAGCCGTGGCACGGGCAGTACCAGCCGCCATAGGCGCCGACATTGCCCTGAGTCGGACCAACCGGGACGCAGCCAAGGTGGGTACAGGCACCCGAAGTGATGAGGAAGGCGCGGTTGAACGTGCCGTCCGCCATGGGGCGCAGGCGCTCTTCATCGGTTTCCGGGTCGGGCAGGGTCGCCACATTCACCGATTCGGCCGCCGAAATCTCGGCCGGCGTACGGTGGCGAATGAAGAAGGGCTTGCCGCCGATCAACACACGGATTTCACCGCCAAGCGGCACTTTCGAAATGTCCACGTCGAGCGACGAGGCTGCGCGCGTATCGGCTGCCGGGTTCCACTGCTCAACCGCAGCGATGGCAAAGGCAGCGACGCCGCCGAATGCGACCGCGCCAGTCGCGATGTGAATGAAATTGCGGCGATCTTCGTCGACGCCTTCGTCCTGGGAATGTGCAGTTTGATCAGTCACGCTGTACCCGTCCTTCAAGGCAGATTCTTGGCCCCGTATTACACAAGCCCTCCTGCCCTGCACATTGCGGCAAGGCGACACGGGAGGCCCCGGTAAAACACTTAATGACGCGCGTTATCCTGACTTGTGGCCTGTGACAACAGCGCGCTTGTCGCAGGAAGCCGGACGGCGCATCAAAAGGCACATGACAGATCACGATCTCAATGCCCGCCAAGCGCGCGCCAGCACCTGGTTCAAATCCCTCCAGGATGACATTTGCCGCCGCTTTGAGGCGCTCGAGGATGCGGCCAGTCCGCCCCTTTACAAGGGCCCGGCCGGGCGGTTCGAACTGACCGAGTGGCGGCGCGGCGACGGATCGGAAGACCTTGGCGGCGGGCGCATGGGCCTGATGCGGGGCAAGGTGTTCGAGAAGGTGGGTGTGCACTTTTCCCTTGTGCACGGTACGTTTTCAGAGGCCTTCGCGGCGCAGATTCCCGGCGCAGACCAGTCAGGCGGGCATTTCTGGGCCAGCGGCATCAGTCTGATCGCCCATCCGCGCAATCCGCACGTGCCCGCAGCGCACATGAACACGCGCATGCTGGTAACCAGTGACAGCTGGTTTGGCGGCGGCGGCGACCTCAATCCCCTTCTCGCCTACCAGCGCGACCAGGCCTTCGAAGATTCTGTGGATTTCCATGCGGCGATGAAAGCCGCGTGCGATTCGTATGCCGGCGCCGATTTCGCCGCGATGCGCGATACCTGCGACACCTATTTCCACCTGCCCCACCGCAATGAACCGCGCGGCACGGGCGGGATCTTCTATGACCGCTTCAATACCGGCGATTGGGACGGCGATTTTGCCTTCACCCAGGAAGTCGGCCGTCAGTTTGCGGACATCTACCCGAAACTGGTGGCCCGCCGGATGAAACGGCCATGGAGCGAGGCCGAGCGCGAGGAACAGCTGGTCCAGCGAGGACGCTATGTCGAATTCAACCTGCTCTACGACCGAGGCACGACCTTCGGCCTGAAGACCGGCGGCAATGTGACCAGCATCCTGTCCAGCATGCCGCCCGTGGTGAAATGGCCCTAGGTCACTTCCTCGCATGACCGCCTCAGCCAGTCGGCATGGACCGTCTCGTCGATCTCGCTCGCGGCATGCTGCAGCGTGAAGGCGAGGCGTTCGGCCAGTGGCGCGGCCATCTCCCAGCCATTCGCGCGCAGGAACAGGAGCGCAGCAAGGAACCCGATCCGCTTGTTGCCATCGAGAAAAGGATGATTGCGGATCAGCCCCGCCGCATAGAGTGAAGCAAGCGTGAAAAGATCTGTTTCTCCATAGGCGAAGGCATTCAGGGGCCGCGCCACAGCGCTTTGCAGCAGGCCCTCGTCCCGCAATCCTTCGAGGCCGCCATGCAGGTCGATCTGGCGGTCGTGCAGGCGAATGATCAGGTCGAGCGGCAGCCAGACCGGCACGGTCATTTCGCCAGCGCTCGCAGCACCTCGCGGTTGTCTTCCATGATCTTCTCGGCAAGCTGCATCAGCCGGTCGACTTCCTCGTCCGATACAGTGAGTTCCACACCGGCCTTGGTGCGCGTGACATCCAGGAAATCGCCTTCCTGAACCTTCAGCGCCTCGAGAACCTCCTTCGGCAGGACCACGCCGAGCGAGTTTCCGATCTTGCGGACTTTAAGCGATGTCATGGCGTTGCCTTTCGGGAGCATATGTAACCACATGCGTTATAACACAGCTGCCCCAGGATACCAAAGCGCCTGAAGACCGGCGGCAATGTGACAAGCATCCTGTCCAGCATGCCGCCTGTAGTGAAATGGCCGCAAGGCGCCGAACCGGCTGCTCGCCTCAGGCTGCCCTGGCTTGAGGCAGGAATCAAAATTCCGCCTGAAATCAACGAACTGCCATGACGGATCGGCTGTATGAGTTTACACTCATGCCATGGTGGTTCGCCGATATCCCATGCCGTGGATGAGCGCCGTGCTGATCGTGATCAGCGCGGTTCTCGTCAGCGTCCTCGGACTTTTGCTGGCGGATGACGCCGCCCGCGAATGGTATTCGGGCCTCGTCAAACCGCCTTTAGCGCCCTCCGGCGACGTGGTCATTCTTGCGTGGCCTGTAGCATTGATTGCAGTTGTGGCCGGAGCATTGCGCGTCGCCAAGGAGACGGGGAGTTTCCGCGATGCAAGCAGCGCCCTTGGCCTCTACTTCACGCTTCTGGCCGGTGAGATGATCTGGAATCTCGCCTTTTTCGGCCTCGCAGATGCCGGGCTGGCTTTCGGCGTCATGACCGTCGTGCTGATCCTGTCCTTTGCGCTCGTGCGTGAATTCGACCGGTATTCGCGCACGGCGGCGCTGATGCAGCTTCCCTATCTCGGCTGGCTGATGTTTGCGGCCTACCTCACGGCGGCCACGTGGGGCGTCAACGCCGAGGCTTGAGCAGGGCAAGGAGTGCGTCGCGCCCCAGCGTGAAATCGCTGTCGATCCAGGCCGCCTCAGCCGCCCGCAGCGCCTTGCCGACATCCGGCCCGGCCAGGCCGATGGCCAGCGCATCGTCGCCGCCGATCGGAAAGACGGGCCGTGGCCAGCCTGTTATGGCGTCAATCCGCGCCGCAAGGCCGCCAGCCTGCTCGGTCTGGGCCGCTTCGAGCACGGCCCGGTCGGTTACCGCCTCATGCCCGTAGGCATGGATCGCCGCATGCAGGTCGCGTGGCGCGAGGCCCTGGACATGGTCCATCCCGGCGCTGGCCCATGCAGACAGGCGGCGTGCCTCCTCATTCGACAGCCTGAGACGAAGGGCGACCGCGTCCATTTCCCGCCCGCGCCGCGCCAGCATGGCCATCACCCGCTGCATCGGATCTGCGGGGAGCCCGGCCTGACGCTCTGCCTCGCACAGTGCGACCACGCCATCCGCGTGTGCGCCAGGCAGGATTTCGTCCAGCACGCCGCTTTCCTCCATGGCCAGCACGGCGGCGGATGGATCCGGCGCCGCGAGGAGCTTTTTCAATTCCTTCCAGATGCGCTCGGCTGCAATTTTCTGGAGCCCCGGCCTCTGGCGCGCACACGCATCAAGGCCCGTCCCGTCAATGGCTTCGCCATACCAGGCGTTGAAGCGGAAGAAGCGCAGGATGCGCAGGTAATCCTCGCGCAGGCGTTCGTCGGCATCGCCAATGAAGACCACGCGGCCGGACCTGGCATCCGCAAGGCTGCCGGCAATCGGCTCGGCCACATGGCCTTCGGCATCGGCGTAGAGCGCATTCAGGCGAAAATCGCGCCGGGCAGCATCTTCGGCCCAGTCTTCAGTGAAAGCGACAACCGCCCGGCGACCGTCTGTCTCGACATCGCGCCTCAGCGTCGTGATTTCGAAGGGACGGTGACCGAAAATGGCCGTGATCGTGCCGTGGTCGATGCCCGTCGGAAGGGCGCGAATACCGGCGGCCTCCAGCGCAGCGATCACAGCTGGCGGCGTCAATTGGGTGGCAATGTCGATATCGTCGTCGCTCTGCGTCGTGCCGCGAAAGACATTGCGCACGCATCCGCCGACAAAACGCGATCCCGCAGGACGCGCAACCTCAAGCGCGGCCATGACGGCCTGCGTGCCGGGATGGCTCAGCCAGGGCGGTGCAATGCGCTCAATCGGGGTCATCGGAGCTGTCTGGCGCCTCGGTATCGGGAGAACGCGCCCGGATGTCTGACGGGTCGCGCCCCTCGCCCGGACCATCGGCCCCCTGCGGCACGATTCCGGGATCCCGTCTCAATGGCACGCCAACGTCGCGCACGTTCTGTTCGCAAGGATAGTCGCGCGCAGGAATGATCACGCCATTCTCGAACCGGGCCGGTTCATGGCAGACATCGCGCTCTTTCTTTTCAAACAGGATCAAGGCGAACCAGACGATCGTTGCCAGCGCGAGGCCGACGAGGAACAGGATCTGGATCGGCCATTTGCGCCGCCCTTCCTCCTCCGCATTGGTCGTGACCAACACGTAGAGCCCGAACACGAGGAACGGGATCGAGAAGATAAAGAGCTCAAAAACGAGTCTGCCGGCCAAAAGTCCCCTCCGATTCAGGTATATGTTTAGATAGGCCCCTTGCTGCGCCAAACCAAACCCTAATCTCCCCCCTCATACAGGGTCTGGTACAGCCGCCGGATAATACCGGCCGTCACGCCCCAGATCCGATAGCCATTATGCGGCATCTCGTAATACTGGCGATTCTGCCCCTTGTAGATCGCCTGGCCCGTCTGATGGTTGGCCGTGTTCATCAGGAAATCGAGCGGCGTTTCGAACACGTCTGCCACTTCGGTCGGGTCCGGCACGGCGACGAAATCAGCCGGCAGCACACCCACGACCGGCGTGATGCGAAAGCGCGTGCCGGTCACATAGGGCGCGCCCTTGCCGATCACATCGACATCTCCCGGTACGACGCCAACTTCTTCCTCGGCCTCGCGCAGGGCAGCGGCCACTTCATCCACGTCCAGCGGGTCCACCTTGCCACCCGGGAAGGCAACCTGGCCGGCATGGGTGGACATGGTTACCGGACGGACGGTGAGCAGCGCGGTGGCGCCTTGCCTGCGCGGGATCACGCCGATCAGCACGGCGGCCGGCCGGATGATCGCGACCTCTTCCGGTGTGAGGAAGTCCATGTCGCCGGATTCCTGCAGGTTCATCGCGCCGACCGGCGGGTCGAGCCGCGCAGCCGCACGTGTCAGGAAGTCGTCGAGATTGGTGTATGCCATGATGATCAGGCAGCCGGACCGATGGGAAAGAAAACGCCCTGGCTCCAGACGCCCAGCGTATCGGAGCCATCCGGATTGGCAATCGCCATGCCGGCGAGTTCATAGAAGACCGGCCGGGCAAGTTTCGCCTCGAGGCGGCCGCGCACGCGCACATAGGGCGCCGGTTCGCCGGTCTCGCTATCGGTTTCAACGCGCAGCGGACGGTCAGGACCCGCCACCGTGACGTCTCCGACATTGGTGAGGAAGGCGAGCGCCTGATCCGGCCCCGGTTCTCCGGCCCGGTCGACGCGCACCGCAATGAAAGGCGCATCCTCAACCTCGACCACGACTTTTTCATAGGGTGTCACGAGATAGGTCAGCCCATCCTCATCCTTGCGCAGGATGCGGGAAAACATCTTGACCATGCGCTCGCGGTTCATCCGGCCGCCTTCGTGCCACCAGCTGCCGTCGCGGCGAATGACCATATCAATATCGCCACATTTCTGCGGATTCCACGAATCCACGGGCGGCAGTTTCCCCGACAGCTTGCCATCCGGCATAATGGCCTTAAGCGTCTCTTCGAGACTGATTGTGTTGCCGGGACTGGATTTCACGTCGCGCTCCGCCATGATGAGGCCTTAGACATAGGTTTGTTTACCAGATACGTGAAGCCGGAGGCGCTCTTTATATGGCCGATACTGCAGTAGATACGAATGACATCGTTGCCGAGGCCGAGGCGGCGACCGAGACCCTGCGCCAGGTCAAGGCTGAAATCGGCAAGGCCGTCTTCGGGCAGGAACGCGTCATCGAACTAGCACTGGCAGCCGTGCTCGCGGGCGGTCACGCCCTGTTGATCGGCGCGCCGGGCCTCGCCAAGACGCGCCTCGTTGAGGCGATGGGCACGGCGCTCGGCCTGTCGAATCAGCGCATCCAGTTCACGCCGGACCTGATGCCGTCCGACATTCTCGGTTCGGAAGTGATGGACGAGAGCGTGGCCGGCCAGCGTACGTTCCGCTTCCTCAAGGGCCCGATTTTCACCCAGCTCCTGATGGCGGACGAGATCAACCGCGCCAGCCCGCGCACCCAGTCTGCCCTGCTGCAGGCCATGCAGGAGCGCCATGTCACGGTTGCCGGCGTGCGCCACGACCTGCCGGCGCCCTTTCATGTGCTGGCCACACAAAACCCGATCGAGCAGGAAGGTACCTATCCCCTGCCCGAAGCCCAGCTTGACCGATTCCTGCTGAAAGTGGATGTCGCCTATCCGGACCTCGACACCGAACGCCGCATCCTGATCGAGACGACCGGCGGGGCCGAAGGCACCGTCCGCCCGGCGCTGGATGCCGCGCAGCTCATGGCGATCCAGGCGCTGGTGCGCCGCATGCCCGTGGGCGAAAAAATCGTAGCAGCCATCCTGAACCTCATCCGCGAGGCGCGCCCCGAACAGACCGGCGACGCCCGCGTGCAGCGCCTCGTCGACTGGGGCCCCTCCCCGCGTGCCGGACAGGCGCTGATGCTCGCCGCCCGGTCCCGCGCGCTTCTTCGTGGACGCCTCGCGCCATCCATCGAAGACGTCGAAGCCCTCGCCGAACCTGCCCTCGGCCACCGCATGGCCATGCGCTATGACCCGACCGGCGAAGCGCCAAGCCTTACCGACCTGATCAACGACCTCGCGCGGAAGGTGGCGTGAATTTCCCGGAATGACCCCCTCCTCCGATCTCCGCGCTGAAGCCGAGGCGCTGGCCCGCCAGCTGCCGAACCTGAACTTCAAGGCCGAAGCCTCTGAAGCCGCCCATATCGGCAGCGCCGGGCGCCGCCGCGCGGGCACGGGCGAACAGTTCTGGCAATACCGCCGCCATACGCAGGAAGATGCTGCCGACCGCGTCGACTGGCGCCGCTCGGCCAAGGGCAGCGACCTGTTCGTGCGCGAGACCGAACTGGAAACCGCGCGAACGGTGCTGTTCTGGTGCGACCCGCATCCGGGCTTCAACTGGAAGGGCGAGGGCGATATCCGCACCAAGGCCGATGAAGCGCGCCTCCTGATGCTGGCGCTCGGCCTGATGATGTCGAAGGATGGCGAGCGTATTGGCGCCCTCGGCGCCGGCCGCACGCCCAGCTTCGGCAAACGCGCGGTCGACCGGCTTGCCGAAGACATCTCCAATGGCGCAGGCCGCCCCTTCCCGCCGCCGCCGCGCAGCTCGGCGACGCTGGTCATCGCCTCAGACTTCTATGATCCGATCGCAGAATGGCAGGCGCGCCTCAAACCGCTTGCTGCGCGGTGTCCCGAAGGCGTGCTGCTGGCAGTCGCCGCCCCGATTGAACTGGACTTCCCGTTCCAGGGCCGCGTGAAGCTGCGCCGGCCCGGTGACCTGGGCGAGCGCATCCTCGGGCGCGCCGAGACCCTGCGCGACGAATACAAGCGCAAGTTTGCCGAGCAGCGCGAGGCCCTGCTGAAACTCGCCACACAGATCGGCTGGCGCCTCGTGACACACACGACGGCGACGCCGAGCCTGCACGGCGCGGCCCGCCTGAAAATGGCGCTTGAGAGTTTCGGGGCACGCGGATGACCGCGCTGGGCCCGTTCCTGTTCGGCGCGCCGCTGGCGCTGCTGGCGCTCATCTCGCTGCCGATCATCTGGTGGGTGCTGCGCGCGACGCCGCCCGCGCCCAAGGATGTGGAACTGCCCTCACTGCGCCTGCTTGAGGGCGTCGAGCCGAAAGAGGAAACGCCGGCCCGCACGCCGTGGTGGGTCTGGCTGATCCGCACACTGGCCGCCGCCGCTGCCATCGCAGGCCTGTCGCAACCTGTCTATGCGCCCGGCGCCCGCAATGAAGCGCCTGACGCAGGCGGCGCGCTGCTGGTCGTGGTCGACAATGGCTGGCCGTCCGCACCGCGCTGGAGCGAGCTGATCGATTCCGCCACCGCGACGCTCGACACGGGCGGACGCGACGCGGCCACCCACCTGCTGCTGACGGCGCCGCAGACACTGAATGCCGATCCGGCCACGCGCCTGTCACGCACGGACATGGCCAAGCGCCTCTCCTCGCTGCGCCCGCAAGCCTGGAGCACGGACCGGACCGAGGCGCTGGCGCGCCTCAAGGCATCAGGCCTGAAACCGGCGCGCATTTTCTGGGCCAGCGACGGGATCGAAGATGAAGGCGGGCGCGCCTTTGCCGCCGCGCTTTCGGCCATGGCGCCCCTGTCCGTCTATGCTGCGCCGCCCAATGGGCCGGCTGCGATCACGTCCATCGCATCGCAGACCGATTCCGTCTCGGTGACGCTGCGCCGGGTCCAGCCGCACGGCGAAGAGCGCAGCTTTGTCTCCGCCCTAACGCTGGATGGATCGGCGCTCGCGACAGCCGAGGCCGTGTTCATTGACGGCGAACGCGAAACGGCCGCAAGCTTTTCCATCCCGGCTGCTGCCCTCTCGCGGGTCGCGCGCTTCACGGCGACGGGCCGCCAGGGCGCAGGCACGGTCTGGCTCTGGGATTCGGCCAATCGCTCGCGCCGGGTCGGCCTCGTGGATACGGGTTCGGTGGCGCAGCCGCTGCTGTCCGACATGCATTATGTCCGCAAGGCGCTGGAGCCCTTCGCCTCGATCACCGAGGGCGATATCGAAGCCCTTGTTTCCACCTCGCCCGATGCAATCATCCTGACCGATATCGGCCAGATCCAACCGGATGACGCGACGCGGCTCGCAGAATGGGTCGAAGAGGGCGGCGCGCTGATCCGCTTTGCCGGGCCGCACCTTGCCGCGCAGGGCGATGACCTCCTGCCTGTGGCGCTGCGCAGGTCATCGCGGGCCCTGGGCGGGGCGCTGGCCTGGGACGAGCCGCAGGCGATGGCGCGGTTCCCTGACACTTCCCCGTTTGATGGCCTTGCCATTCCGCCGGACGTTCGCATCCGGCAACAGGTTCTCGCCAAGCCTGCGCCGGACCTTGCCCGAAAGACCTGGGCGCGGCTTGCCGATGGCAGCCCGCTTGTAACAGCAGACACGCGCGGCAGCGGAACGCTCATCCTGTTCCACATTACGGCCGGGCCGGACTGGTCGGACCTGCCTTATTCGGGAACATTCGAACAGATGCTGCGCCGGTCGATTGCGGCAGGGCGCGGCGAATCCGTGAACGATTCCGAGGGCGCCTATTCACCGCAACTGGTGCTCGACGGCTATGGCCGCCTCGCCTCAGCGGGGGCCAATGCGGCGCCGCTGAAAGCCGCTGATTTCGGCACGGTCAAGCCGTCCGAAACCCACCCGCCGGGCCTGTATCAGGGGCCGTCCGGAACCCGCGCACTGAACACGGGCGCAGGCGCCCGGCCCGCGCTGATCGAAGCCTGGCCACCGGCGGCGCGTTTGCTGGGCGAT
>NZ_LADU01000057.1 GCF_000961795.1 Hyphomonas sp. BRH_c22 | reverse complement strand
CGCGATCTCGACGACCTGCTTGGCGAAATTCGGTCACCCGCGCTTGAAATCTGGCTCGAAGGCATCGGCTGGTTCGGCCGGCGCGAACCAAGTTCGGTTTGGGCGAGGGTGCGCCAGACAGACGAGCTGAGCGCCCTGGCGGCTCAGTGTGAGCGCGCCGCCCGGCGCCTCGGCCTGCCGGCGGACCGGCGCAACTTCACGCCGCACGTCACCCTGGCCTACCTTCACGGTACCACGCCTGAAGACGTCACCACGTGGGCTGCGCCGCGCCACGCCTACCGCAGTGATGCGTTCAGGGTGAACAGCTTTCACCTCTATTCCAGCCATAGGGGTGACGGCCCGAGCCGTTATGTGGCCGAAGCCGACTACGTGCTGGGCGAATAAAGCCAGCCCGTCAGCGTTTGACCGCGTAGAGGGCGTCTCCGCGCTCTGATGCCGCAACTGGCGTCAGAAAAGGCATCGGATCACCAGCCGCAAGCTGCGCAGCGAACCCGTCCGGATACGCTTTTCCCAACAGGGTCATCTCCGCATGTGACGGGCAGGCCAGGACATAGTTGATGCCTCCGGCCTGCAACATTGCCGCCGCTTCCTCCGGACGCGCGATGAAGATGCGCAGGGCCAGGTCGATGCCCGCGACATTGCGATGATAGTTTCCGTAAAGGGCACGCTGTCCCGTGTAGCGCAGGATATCCGGCGCTGCGTCCGCAACCGCCAGCACCAGCCCTTCCGGCTGGGCGTCCAGGGCGGCCAGCAGGTCCTGACTGGTGCAGGCCCCTTCAACGATTGGCGCAGCGGCCCCGCCAGCCGGCTTTGCCTTCAGGATCAGTCCAGGCGCGCCCCAGACGAGCGGCAGCGACACGGCAAGCGCCAGTACATAGGTCACGCCGCGCTGCCCGCCTTCCGGTTTCGCGCTGTACAGTCCGGCCACCCACGCGGCCAGCGGCAGGATCGCGAAAACGTGTCCGAACGTATAGAACCGGATTTGCTGAAGCGTCATCATGAGGTCAACAGCGATAAGCGCCAGAAACAGGATGTGGGCCCGCCTGTGGACGCCCATCTCGATCTGCCACACCGAAACCAGGGCCGCGACGATGGTCATCCCGACCATGAACGGGCCTTCCTGCAACATGTTGGGACGCGGCGCGAACAGGGGCTGGGCCTCGCTCACATTCTCAAGCCACATGGTACGGACAAATTCCGGTAGCGCGTCGACAGGATTGACGAGGCATTGCGGCGCCTGCAATTTCAGCAGCAGGCCACACGCCAGGGCGAGCAGCCCAAGACCCGCCAGCCGCCACACCAGCGACCTGCCGGAGAGGCTGAACGCGACGCCTGCCAGGCCGAGGCCGCCAAGCATCGCTGCGCACACGGTAATCAGTGACAGCGCATCGCAATAGACTGCGCCGTATTGCGACGGCGCGATGGATGCAAGGAAGAACACCGCGCTCATCAGCCCGAGGCTGGCCCCGAAGGCCGCCGCACCTTTCTGTGCCGCGCGTCCGGCGACTGCCCAGTCGAGCGCATGGAAGGCGCAGATCACCGCCACGAACGGATAAACTTCCACCCCCACGGCGAGCGAGGATGCAAGTGCTGCGCCTGCCAGTGCCAGGCTCACGGGTCTCCGCTTTGGGTCAATCGAAAACGCCAGTGACATCGCCAGAAAGCCCATCTGGAGATTGTGATGGTCGATGCTGCCGCTCAGGAAGTTCTGTTGCCGGAACAGGACGGTTGCCGCGATGATACAGGTAAAGACAAGCACCGCCCGCCCGCCAAGAAAGCGTGCACCCGCAGCCAGGGCAAAGACCAGCAGCAGCACGCTCATCGGCGGCCAGATCATGACGGCCCAGTAGAGCGCAGCCTCAGGTGGCAGGAAAACGTCCAGTATCGCGCGGATCAGCAGGACCGGCACATCGACCAGCCGCGACCAGTGCATGGCCGTGCCGCCCTCCGGGCCAAGCCGGGACTGGCTGACATCGAACCAGTTCTGCCCGTTCAGATAGTCCTGTATCTCGACAAGCCGCATGGCATTGTCAGCGTCGAGTGCGGCCAGCGCAAATCGTCCTGACACGGCACTCACAAGCAGAAGGCAGCCAACCAGCAGCAATCCGAAACCGATGGCGATCGCCCGGTCCACCCGATCAGCCTTGCGTGATGCCCCCATTGAATCTCTCCCTCGGCCGCCCCAGCGTGAAAGGCCACCTTAACCCTTGCCTGTGTAGAAAAGCCTAAATTCGGGCAATGGGTGGATACATGACCAGCAATGCTTTCAGCGAGCTAAACATCGCCGTTCTTCTGCCTTGCTACAATGAAGGCAAGTCGATTGCCGCTGTGGTTATCGGCTTCCGCAAGGCGCTGCCGGGGGCGCGCATCTTCGTCTATGACAACAATTCGGTTGACGACACGGCGCAGCAGGCAGCCTTTGCTGGCGCTACGGTTGTTCCCTCCCGCCGCCAGGGCAAGGGGAATGTCGTCCGCCAGATGTTTGCCGATATTGACGCCGACATTTACCTGATGGCCGATGGCGACGGCACCTATGACCCGACCGCCGCACCGCGCATGATCCAGACCTTGCTTGACGACCGCGCCGACATGGTCGTCGGCACACGCCGCAATGTCAGGCAGGACGCAGGCCGCAACGGCCACGCCTTCGGAAACCGCCTGTTCAATTCTGTCTACAAGGCCCTCTTCGGCAACGAGTTCACCGACATCTTCTCCGGTTATCGCGCCTTCACACGCCGCTTTGCCAAGAGCTTCCCGGCCTCGTCGCCGGGATTCGAGATCGAGACCGAGATGTCCGTTCACGCATCGACCCTTCGTCTGCCGGTATCCGAAGTCGAATTCGACTATGGCCGGCGCGTGGAAGGGTCGCAAAGCAAGCTGTCGACCTTCCGCGACGGATTCCGCATCCTGCGCATGATGGCCATGCTGATGAAGGAAACCCGCCCTTTCCTCTTTTTCGCCTATGTCGCCACTTTCCTACTGGCAACGTCGATCATCCTGATGGCGCCGGTCATCCGCGACTTTCTGGCCACGGGCCTTGTTGACCGGATCCCGACATGGATACTCGCAATGGTGCTCTTGCTGGCCTCGATGATGACGCTGATCGCCGGTATCGTCCTGGACTCCGTCGCGCGCGGCCGAGCCGAACAGAAGCGCATATTCTATCTCTCGATAGCGCCCTCGCGCGGCGAACAGTACCAGTCGGGCACGACGCCATTTGCCGAGCGCCGCCAGCCTGACTCGCTCAACGAGCGCCCTCCGCATCGCGGCACCGGTCCGCGATGAAACGCGAGCACACCAACCGCATCCGCTTCGTGCTGGAAGACGTGCTGCCCGCCTTCCTTCACGATTCGCCGCTGTTCCGCCACGCCGCGAGCCTGGTCTGGGGCAAGCATATCAGCGAACTCGCCACATTCCGTGAACGCGCGCCCTTCCTCAGCGACGCGGAATACGAGGATCTCTACAGGAACCATCCCCGCGTCCACGAAGGCACCGACAATTCCGAAGCCTGTATCGCGGCGATCTGCGCAGACGTGATCGGCAACAGCGTCTGCGACATCGGGTGCGGCACCGGCTACCTTCTCTCGCGCATCCGTGACGCCCGCCACGGCCTTGCGCGCCTCACCGGCGTCGACTTCGCCATCGATGATGCCGCCGCCCTGCAGGGCATCGAATATGTCGCCGCCCGGATCGAAGACCTGCCCTTCGCCGACGGGGAGTTCGACACGGTCGTGTGCACTCATGTCATCGAGCACGTGCTGGATTACCGCAAGGCCATTTCCGAATTGCGCCGCATCGCCCGGCGCCGGGTGATCATCGTCGTGCCGCGCGAGCGTGAATACCGCTACACGTTCAACCCGCACTTCAATTTCTTCCCCTATACGCATTCCTTCCTGCGCGCGATGCAGCCCGTGCCACAGGCCCATGTCTGCCGGGATATCCAGCGCGACATTTACTATTGCGAAACGCTCGATGCCGCTGATGCGCCGCGCATGGTTGCGGCCGAATGAAGCCCCTCACCCTGCCCGTCTTCGGCCTGCTCCTGCTGACCCCGGTCATGATCGCGCTCGGCCAGGTCCTGTTCAAGCTGACCAGCGGCCGCCTCACGGCGCAGGCTGGGACACCGTTCTACACCGTCGCTTTCAATCCGATCTTCCTGCTGGCGCTTGCCATCTATGGCGCCGCCACGCTGCTCTGGATACATGTCCTGAAAACGGTGCCGTTGTCCTACGCCTATTCCTTCATGGCTTTGACCTTTGTGCTCGTCCCGCTAATGGCCGCCATCTTCCTGAAAGAGCCGCTGACCATCAAATATGCCATCGGCGCCTGCCTGATCATTGCCGGACTTTTCATCGTCCAGTCCTGATCCGGAAACCTGATTCATTTTGGAAAAATGGAGAGTGGTGCCGCTAAGGTGACTTGAACACCTGACCCCCGCATTACGAATGCGATGCTCTACCAGCTGAGCTATAGCGGCCTGCTCCATGGAGCGTCCGGCCTGAATAACCACACAGGGCGCGGCGCGCAAGACGCTTTTGCCGTTGCCGGCAGGTGGTCAATCGTCGTCTTCGGCATAGTCGAGCGGCGGCGTCAGTCGGTCACTCGGAGCCTTGGGCGGCGCGATCCTGTCATCCTCCGGCCCGGCAATCGCCAGCACCCGTCCGGCTTCCAGTTCCCGTCCATAGGTTTCATAGCGCGGATGCACGAGGTCGCCGACATCACCAAAGGCGTAAACCAGTCGGCTCCAGTCGCGCTGAGCAAAGTCGAACGCATTGCCCTTCGGGTCAATGTCGGACCAATCGGCCTCACGCGACGCAGACGCCGCCATCCGCCCCCAGCGCTGGGCCTCGTCATGGTCGCCATACCCTTTCAGCGCCCGCTCCATCAGCAGGCAAAGCCGTCCGGTCGGGTTCTCTTCCACCAGCAAGGCCAGGCTCTTGACCGCCTCAACCCAGTCGGCCCGGTCCATGGCCAGTTCGGACGACAGGATACGGCTTTCCCGGTGGGTCGGATGCGTCTCCACCAGCGCCTGCAGGCGGGCGGCAATATTCTCGCGGGCATCCTGCGGCACAAGGCGCCGGGACAATTGCGCCAGGGCCGGGTGGGGACGCGCCTTCCAGCCAAGTTCCAGCACGCCTTGCGCCGCCTTCTCCTTGCCGTCGATCATCAGGTGGCGCGCGCCATGCCAGGCCGCCGGCGGGAAGCCGGGCGCTGCGCGAATCGCTTCTGCAAGAGCCTTCTGCGCCTCCTGCTTGCGATCGTGCGGCAGGCCGACAGCACCTGCCGTGTGCAAGACGGCACGGCGGCGGCGCAGGCTGTCGCCGGAAATCAGCCCGCGCTTCTCACCAATCGCCAGCGTTTCCAGCGCCTTGTTCCATTCGCCGCGTGCCACTTGCAGGTCGAACAGGGAATTGAACGGCCAGTCGGCATTCGACTTCAGTCCAAGCGCCTCGCGGGCCCGCGATTCGGCCGTTGACTGGTCGCCGCGCTCGGCTGCCGCCATGGCAGACCCTCGCAGGCCTGCCAGCTGGCCGCCGGGAAGGCGGGTCAGCTGGCCCCAGGCGCGCTCGGCCCCTGCCCAGTCATCATTGGCTTCGGCGGCGCGTGCTTCCAGCAACAGCTTCAACCGCTCATCCTCGGCATGTTTCACGGCCTTGCGCGCCAGTTTCAGCGCATGGACCGAATCGCCCGCCTCGGCGGCCAGCAAGCCCTCGGTCAGCGCCATATTGGCCTTGCGCGCGCGGTTGGTCTGACGCGAGCGCCCGATCTTGCCCGGCAGCACGAACAGGCCGCTGATGACCCACCAGACGGCCGCAACAAGGCCGCCGAAAACAATCAGCGCAATCGCCGCCACGCCAGTATGCAGCGAGACCAGCTCGCCACGGCTGTCATTGATGACAACACTGCCAGGCAGGTTGACGGCCCAGAAGCCGATCAATGCGCCACCGGCAATGATCACGAGGATCAGGATGAAGAGGAATATCCGGTTCATTATTCCTGCGCTTCCCCGCCAATCATGCCCAGCCTCAGGGTCTCGAGCCCGGCTTCCAGAGTGATGCGACGGTTTGCCGATTGCGTCCAGTCAGCCATGGCGGCAGCGGGGTCGCCATCAAGGCTCTCCAGCGTCCGGACAGCCTGCTCAAGATCGCCCGCGTCAAGCGCCGTTCGGGCGCGCGACAGGATCACCGCCGCGCCGCCGTCCTCATCATCGTCGCCGCGAACCGTAACGGCGTCACCGAAGAGGTTGTTCAGCCAGCCAAGCGCGCCTTGCTTGTCCACCGGGATGGCGGCGCGGGCCTTCGTGCTTGCCGGGCCAAAGCCCTGCTGCAGCTGGGCAAGGGTCGGCGCGCCGGTTGAGGCCACCTCGCCCAGCGCCCGCACCGCGGCCGACCGGGGCATGATCGCGCGCAGCTTGCGATAGTCGGATTCAAAATTGCTGCCGCGCCGCGAGGCCGCCTCGATGGCGGAAAGGGCCAGCGCGGCATCCGCGCTGGATTCCGAGGCTTCGGCCTTGGCCCGCACAGCCGCTTCATCGCTGCGCATCCGCTCGATCAGGCTTGTCAGCTCCGTCGTGTCGCCGCTGCTGCGCACCAGGTCTGATTGCAGGTCCGCAAGACGAGTCTCGAGTGAAGTCACCCGTTCTGACAATGCGCCTAGCGCCCGCGCCAGTTCCGCCGCCGTCGCTTCGCCGCTCGTATCGACCGCTTCCAGCGCATCAAGGCGGGCGGTCAGCCGGTTCAGTGCCTCTCCGCTATTGGCCGCGAGCGCTTCGTCAACCCGTTTGGAGACCGCATCCAGTTCGGCCAGCAAGGGCCCAAGGTCCTGCTCAGCGCGCGCAGGCGCGGCAGTCAGACCCGCCTCAAGACGCGCCTCCAGGTCGGCCGCATCGCGGATCACCTTGCTGCGTTCCAGGCCAGCGGCCTGCAGCTCTGCTTTCAGTGATTCCAGCTCCGCCGTCACCGCCGAAATGTCATTGCCGCCGCTCCTCTCGGGGATCGCCAGCGTTGCAATGATCCCGATGATGCCGCCCATGCCTGCTGCCACCAGTGCCGCCACGCCAACACCCAGCCAGCCCGGACCGGACCGGCCTGCACCGCCCGCCCGTGCGTCTTTACCGTCCTCGAAGGCCGGTTCGAAATCTGCATCAATCGGCTCGGCAGAGCTGACGGGCATATCGTCCTCGGGATCGTCGGTCATCTGTCTGTCTGCTCCTCGCAGGCGGAATTTGGAATCACACTGACATATACGCCCGCGCCGATCAAAGGTCGCAATCAGAGCGCCCGCACGACTGCATCAAGCGCGTCCATCAGTGCCGTCTCGCTGGGGCTTGCCGCCTTGATGATCGCCAGCGCCCCGCACCCGTCGAGCGGCCGGCTCGCCGCATCCGAGATCGCCACGAAAACCACGTTCGACAAGTCGATCCCTGCGGCCGCCTCACGGAACGCGGCAGCCCCCTTGGCCGAATGGATCAGGACAACACAGCGTGGCGCAGCGCTGAGCGCAGCCAGGGCCGCAGGCGCCAGCGCGCGGACCGGCACCGTGCGGTAAAGCGCACAAAAGCGCGCATCGAGTCCTGCAACTTTCAGCGTCGCAACCAGATCGCCCGCTGCGGCCGCGTTCGCAATATGCAGCAGCGCGCCCGTCTGCGCCTCAGGCGCGGCAAGGATCATCGCGGCGAGATCGGCGGCGTTGCCACTTCCCTCGCGCACATCCCTGCCACCCCCCTGCCGCACCGCCGCCGCCGTCGCTTCACCCACACACCACACCACTGCCGCACCCATCCCGCCGCGCTCCAGGAAGTAACGGACACCGTTCGCACTGGTGAAAATCAGGTGACGGATACCGGTCATGTCCGGCACCGCGTCCGGCAGGCGCTCCAGCGTCAGGGCGGGTGAAAGAACAGCCTCGTAACCAGCAGCCGTGAGGCGCGAAACTGTATCGGCCGCTGCAGGCTCGGCCCGTGTCACGATGACCGGAAGGTTCACCAGTCCCCCACGAATGCCGGCAGCGCCCCGCCCGTTGCTGCACGAATCTCAGCCGCAACCGCCCGCCCGAGCGCCGCCAGCTGCGTCTCGCTCGCCCCCTTGCGGCACGTGCCGTCCGCCCGCCAGCGCTGCTGGCCATCCAGTGCGAGGACCTCGCCAATCAGCTCCCAGTCCTCGCCTCTATCAAACAAATGGGCAGCTATCGGTGTCCGGCAGCTGCCGTCGAGCGCCCCCAGAAACGCCCGCTCCGCTGTCGCGGCTGCGCGGGTCTCGTCATGATCGATCAGGCGCAGAGCCTCGCGCACCACGGCCGGGCCATCCTCGCGCATCACGACACCGATAATTCCCTGCCCGGCGGAGGGCAGCATCTCTTCCATCGGAATCGGCGTCGCCAGATGCGCTAGCCCCAGCCGCGTCAGACCCGCCATCGCGAGATAGGTGGCGTCGGCCAGCCCCTCTTCCAGTTTGCGCATCCGTGTCGCCACGTTTCCCCGAAATGTCACGATCTCGACATCCGGTCGCAGCGCCAGTGTCTGGGATTCCCGGCGCAGCGACGCCGTGCCCACTTTGGCCCCTTCGGGCAGGTCCGACAGACGGGTCGCCCTTGGCGACAGGAACCCTTCGCGCGGATCTTCGCGTTCCGGATAGGCGGCAAATATCTGACCCACCGGCAGGACAACCGGCACGTCCTTCAGGCTGTGGACATTGATATCCACATCGCCGCGATCCAGCGCTGCATCCAGTTCGCGCGTGAAAAGCCCCTTGCCGCCTGCATTGATCAGGCGCTCGGTCGTCAGCTGGTCGCCGCTCGTGGTGAAGGGCACGATTTCACCGCGCAAGGCACCACCGGAACTCACCTCAAGCGAAGCGGCAATCTGGCGCGCCTGCACCAGGGCAAGCGGCGATCCGCGTGTGCCGATGCGCACGGTTTGCTGGTCACCGGGCACGGCATTGTCGGAAGAACGGCGTGGGTCTGTCATGACACTCCTCTACCCGCCATCCACACGCTTGCCAATTGACAGCCCGCCGCAGAAGGCGATACGTCGTCATATCGTTAATCGGAAATAATCCCAGGGAGTTCCCTCATGATGCGCAGCTCAGTCTCCGCCCTCGCCCTCGCCTTTGTCCTTTCCGCCTGTGCCAGCCAGAGCGTGCCCGCCGAAAACCTTGAAACGGTCGCAGCCGTCGAAGCGCCAGCCGAATCCGCTGAAGAACTGAGCGCCCGGCTGAACGCCTGGTTCGACGTGAAATACGAAGAACAGCTGCAATTCAGCCCGATCGGCTTGTCGTTTCTGGGCCGCAAAGACCTGAACGACCAGATCGACTGCCTGACCTTCGCCTGTCAGGATGAACAACTGGCCTGGCAGAAAGCGGCAACCGAGGAAATGGAAGCCTCGTTTGACTACGATGCGCTCTCGCCAGCAGACAAAATGTCCTACGACCTCTGGAAATACCAGTACGACCAGGCCGCCGAAGGCGCTGCCTATCGCTATAATGGCTTCGTATTTGACCAGATGAACGGTCTCCAGAATTTCCTGCCGACCTTCCTGATCGGCTTTCACGCCGTAGACACACCTGAAGACATGACCGCCTACATCAAGCGAATCGGTGAGAGCGCCCGAGCACTTCGCGAAGCGATCGCAGTCGCGAAAGAGTCCGCCGAGCGCGGCGTACACGCACCGAAATTCGCCTATGAGGGCGTGATCGACCAGTCGAAGAAGATCATCACCGGCGCACCGTTCACCGAGGGTGAAGACAGCGCCCTCCTCGCCGACATCAAGTCCGACATCAAACTGCTCGTTGACGCCGGCAGCATTGACGAAGTCCAAGGCGGCGCCTTCCTCGCAGAGGCCGAAGAGGCGCTGAAGGGCGACTTCCTGAGCGCCTACAAGGAAATCATCGCCTTTGCGACAGAAGACATGGCAAATTCGCCAGACTCGACGCAGCCCGTCGGCGCCTACCTCCAGCCGGATGGGGCAAATTACTACAATTTCCGCCTCAAGACTCAGACGACGACCAGCATGACCGCTGACGAGATCCACGAACTGGGCCTGAAGGAAGTCGCACGTATCCGCGGCGACATGGAAGCCATCAAGGCGTCGGTCGGATTCGAGGGTACGCTGAACGAATTCTTCACCATGCTCCGGGACAGCAAGGATGATGAGCGGTTCTACTATCCAGACACCGACGAAGGTCGCCTCGCCTACATCGCCGATGCAACGGCTGACATCGAGCGCATCAAGGCCGAGCTGCCGAACTATTTCGGCATCCTGCCAAAGGCCGACCTCGTCGTGAAGCGGGTCGAAGCCTTCCGCGAGCAGGACGGCGCCGCGCAGCATTATTTCCCCGGCACGCCCGATGGCACGCGTCCCGGCATCTATTATGCCCACCTGTCAGACATGACAGCGATGCCGAAGCGTGAACTGGAAGTCATCGCCTACCATGAAGGCATTCCGGGCCACCACATGCAGATCGCCATCGCGCAGGAACTGACCGGCGTTCCGCAATTCCGGACGCAGGCAAACTTCACCGCCTATGCTGAAGGCTGGGGCCTCTATTCCGAATGGCTCGCCAAGGAAATGCCCGGAACCTATGATGACCCGTATTCCGATTTTGGCCGCCTCGGCTCTGAAATGTGGCGCGCCATCCGCCTGGTCATCGACACAGGTCTTCATTCGAAAGGCTGGACCGAGGAACAGGCCGTTCAGTACTTCCTCGACAATGCCGCGATCACCGAGACTCAGGCACGTTCGGAAGTCCAACGCTATATCGTGATGCCGGGCCAGGCGACCGCCTACAAGATCGGCATGATCAAGATCCAGGAACTGCGCGCGAAGGCCGAAAGCGAACTTGGTGACAAGTTTGACATTCGCGGCTTCCACGACACCGTGCTTGGCGGCGGTGCCATGCCGCTCGAACTGCTCGAGCGCAAGGTCGACGACTGGATCGAGGAAGTGAAAGCCGCCTGAGGCAAGGCCATACGTTGGGGCAGGCCTTGCCACGGGCCGGGCCTGCCCTACGCTCGCTCCTGATAGAGGGAGCGCAAAGATGAACCTGACATTCAGTCCTGAAACCGAGATTTTCCGCGCCAAGGTGCGGCATTTCTTCGAAACCGGGTTTCCCGCAGACATCATTGCGAAAAACCGTGCAGGCGAAGCACTCACAACGGAAGACATCCGGCGCTCGGAAATGGCGCTTGGCGCCAAGGGCTGGCTCGCAAGTGCCTGGCCTGAAGCGTATGGCGGTCCCGGCTGGTCGGTCGAAGAGCAATACGTGTTCGATGAAGAGCTTGAACGCGCCGGCGTGCCGACTGTCACCCCGATGGGCGTCGTCTATGTCGGCCCGGTTCTCTACACATTCGCCTCGGATCAACAGAAGGCCAAATGGCTGCCGGGAATCCGCGACGGCTCCGTCGGCTGGGCGCAGGGTTATTCCGAACCGGGCTCCGGCTCCGATCTCGCCTCCTTGCAGTTCAGCGCCGTTCTGGAGAACGGAACCTACACCCTGAATGGCCACAAGATATGGACCTCGGCCGCGCAGCATGCCGACTGGATCTTCCTGCTCGCGCGGACAAGCAATGAAGGCAAGAAGCAGGAGGGCATCACATTCATCTGCTGCCCCATGGACGCGCCGGGCGTAACGCTCATACCGATCATCACGATTGACGGGAAACACGTCCTCAACGAGGTCCTGTTCGATAATGTGAAAGTGCCGGAAGACTATCGCATCGGCGAAGAGGGCAAGGGCTGGACCTATTCCCAATACCTCCTCGGATTCGAACGCACCTCGTATGCCCGCATTGGCGGCAAGCGTGCCATGCTGCGCCATGTGCGCGAACTGGCCACGGCCATGCCGGATGGCGGCAATCATCGCCTGATCGACGACCCGGCCTTCGCGCAAAAGCTGACAGCGGCCGAAATGGCCGTTGATGGACTGGAAATGACGGTCTTTCGTGTTCTATCCGGGCTTTCTTCGGGCGGATCTCCGGGCGACGCAGCCTCGACAATCAAGATCCTCGCGACCCAGACGCACCAGCAGATTACCGAGCTTTTCCTCGATACCGCCGCCGCGTTTGCCCAGCCCGGCTTCGGCGCCAATGCGTCGGAGATCGGCCTGCCTCTCCATGCCGCCAAGGACGTGTCGTCCTATTTTGCCGGGCGCGCCCAGTCGATCTATGGCGGAACCAACGAGATCCAGCGCACGATCATCGCCCGCAAGGTGCTCGGCCTTTAGCGGCGAACTGTAGCGGCGGCTGCGACAAAGCTGGCAGCTGACAGGATCAGCGAGACCACGCCATTCCATCCCGCCATGGACAGGCCAAGGATGTAAAACGGCGCCGCTGTGCAATCTGCCACGTGGAAAGACTGGTTCAGGTCCCTGAATTCGAGCGGGTTCACGGCCCCTCCGGCTGCACACCCGGCGGGCGGCGGAAAAATCTTCCACTCCACCCCTGAATGGTAGGCCGCCACCACTGCGCCCACCCCGAATACAAGCCCGATCAGCACGTTCAGCGCCACCAGAAACCGCCTCTTCGGCCGCCACTTCCAGATTGCCAGGCCCGTGATCGTCATGGCGATCAGGGCCCAGTAGACTTCTCTCTGACGCAGGCAAAGCGGGCAGGGTGGAAGTTGGCCAATCCGTTCGAACGCGTGGGCGATGGCAATCATCATCGCGGAGATGATCACGGCCGCAACCGGCCAGGCCCAATCCTTCAAGAGGTTTTCCAGTTTCAGCATGCCGCCACTAAGACCTTACAGGTCACCGGCCACAATGCGGCGGAGCGTCACGATGCCGTGAAACCGATCACCCAGTCCTTGAGCGTCCCGATCGCTGCCAGCAATGCCACGGGACCGAGCACGACGAGACCGAAGACCCATGCGAACCCGAGAAGCAGACCGAGAATCACCAGTACGCCGTCCTTGTTTATCAGCCCGAAGCTCGCCAGGGCGACGCCAAACCCGGGCACGGTATTGGTCATTGGCAGGGGCACCATGATGGATGCACTGAAAAGGCACAGAAACAGTCCGATGATGCGCTCTGAACGCCTGCCCGTTATGCCGGTCAGTCGGGGCTTGGAGAAGGTTTCGATCCAGCCGAGCCATTTTCGCCCGCCTTTGGCCATTTGGGTCAGGCCCTTACGGTCAATTTTGCGCTGGCTGAACTTGTCCGGCATCCATGGCTGGTCCCGGCCAGCCGCCATTTGCCCGGCAAGCGCCATCATGGGAAGCGAAACGACCTGGGGAACACCGTAGAGGAAAGGGATGCAGCAGGGCAGCGCCAAAAAGAACAGGCCGGCGCCGAACGCACTTTCGTCGAGTTGGTCAAGTATCTCGCGGAGCGTGAACCCATCCTCAGGTGCTCGCTCGGCCATGGCCTCTAGGGTTTGAAGGAGCGTCAGGGCCGCAGGCATGGAAGCTGTTGTCATGCGCGTCGTGTTATCGATCTTTGCTGGCCGCGTCGAGACGATTGACATGACATACTGCCATGCGGCAGGAGAGGCCTTCCCTGAAGAGGGCCTCTGTGGCGGAACTGGTAGACGCGACGGATTCAAAATCCGTTTCTGGTGACAGAGTGCCGGTTCGAGTCCGGCCAGAGGTACCATCAAGGCGCAACGTCCGGGCAGATCGGTCCTAGATGTGGAACCGACCCTCGATCACAGTCACGGCGCGGCCGCCGAGCTTCACACGGTCCCCCTGCAAGTGCGTATCAACCTGCGCTCCCCGGCCCGGATAGGCCTGGAAGCAAGTGAGCCTGTCTTTCCCGGAATATTCAGACATGACGCGCGCGAGCATCGTGTGCCAGCTTCCGGTTGCCGGGTCCTCATCGATGCCGCTGCCGGGCGCAAAGAAGCGGCTCGTGACGTCAACGCCGTCGCCGCCGGGCGCAAAGCACCCAAAGTTCCCGCGGTCCCACCCCTCGCCTGGCGCGCCGAGACGCTTCAGGGCCTTCAGGTCGGGCGCCAGAGCGCGAACGTCTTCGGGCGTCGCGAACCGCGCCGCATAGAACATCCCGCCCCAGGCCTGCAAAGGCCGCGCGCCAAGCGCCGACACAACGTCATCGGATACGTCAATCTCGCTCACCTGCGCTGAGGGAAAATCCATCTCGAGACGTCCATCATCCAGCTTGCGGACAGTCAGCCGGCCGGACTTCACGGTGTCGAAGCCAATCGTGCCGCCAGCAAACCCTTCATGGGCGAACAGGACGTGTGCGGCGGCGAGTGTGGCGTGGCCGCAAAGCGGCACTTCCACGGCAGGGGTGAACCAGCGCAAGTTCCAGCTGTCTTCGCCTGTACGGACAATGAAGGCGGTCTCGGCCACATTGTTCTCGGCCGCGATGGCCAGCATGACATCGTCCGGCAGAAACGCCTCAAGCGGCATGATGCAGGCCTGGTTGCCCTCGAACGGTTTCGAGGCAAACGCATCGACTTGATAGAAAGGTAGCGCAGGCATCGGAATGGCTCCATCAGAAAGCCTGTCATGTCGCACATGTCCGCGCCGACGGAAAACCAGAAATCGTAATCGGGCTTTCAGCTTTTCTATCGCATTGGGCTCCCCGTAGCGCTCAAATGCCCAATGCTGAGGCGCTATCTGTCGCGATCCACGATCCAGCCGTGGTGGACAGGACCGTGCCCGTGGCCAAACCCTTTCGCGGTGCGAATGGCCCCCGTCAGGTAGTCTCGCGCTTTTTCAACCGCATCCGGAACACTTGCACCTTGCGCAAGATAGGCAGAAATCGCGGACGCCAGCGTGCATCCGGTGCCGTGTGTCGACATCGTCACGAGTCGGGGGCCTTCAAAAATCCATTCGCCCGTCGTGGTCTGCAACACATCGGTGATCCTGTTCCCGCCGATGTGCCCCCCCTTCACCAGGGCGCCATGCGCGCCAAGTTCAAGCAAGCGCTCTGCCGCCCTGCGCTGGCCATCCACAGTCTCGACAGCCTTCCCGGTCAGGATTTCGGCTTCCGGCGCATTCGGTGTCACAAGGCGCGCGCGCGGAATAAGCTCGGATCTTATCGCCTCGACGGCCTTCACATCGACCAGCCGGTCGCCTGATGTGGCGACGATAACCGGGTCAATGACCCGCGGAACCAATTGCGCAGCCTGATCGAGGCATTCAGCGATGGCTTCCACCAGTGAGGCAGAACCAAGCATGCCGGTCTTGATCACGTCCGCGCCTATATCCGCCAGTGTGACCCTGATCTGGCCCAGCACCGCATCGGCCGGCACCGGCCAGACGCCGTGCACGCCCTTCGTGTCCTGAACAGTGATGGCGGTGACCGCCGTCATGGCGTAGCCACCCAGCATTGTCACCGTCTTGATGTCGGCCTGGATTCCCGCGCCACCGCCCGAATCCGACCCCGCCACAATCAGGACCCGGCCCCTCGGGCCTTCTGCCTCGGTCATGGCCTAGACCTTGATATCCGCTTTCTTCGCGTCAGCCAGGAAGGCCTCGAGGCCCTTGTCGGTCAGGGGATGATTGGCCAGGCTCTTGATCACGTTTGGCGGCATCGTGGCGACGTCTGCGCCTGCGAGGGCCGACAATTTCACATGGTTCGCCGTGCGGATCGACGCGGCGAGAATTTCGGTGTCGAACAGGTAATTGTCATAGATCTGGCGGATGTCGGCAATCAGTTCCATGCCGTCGATATTGATATCGTCGAGGCGGCCGATGAATGGCGAGATGAAAGCGGCGCCCGCCTTGGCGGCGAGCAGCGCCTGGTTTGCCGAGAAGCACAGCGTCACGTTTACGGCCGTTCCCTCGTCCGACAATGTGCGGCACGCCTTCAGGCCGTCCCACGTCAGTGGCAGCTTTACGGCAACATTCTCGGCGATCGCGGCAAGCTTGCGGCCCTCGCTGACCATGCCCTCCACATCGGTGGCAACAACTTCGGCACTCACCGGGCCAGCGGTCAGCCCGCAAATTTCCTTGATGACTTCCGCAAACGGCCTGCCTGACTTGGCAATCAGGGAAGGGTTGGTGGTCACACCGTCAATCAGACCGGTTGCAGCCAGCTCGGCAATATCCTTGGTGTCTGCGGTATCAACGAAGAATTTCATGTCAGGTTTCCGGTCTGGTTTTGCGAGTTGAATTCAAGGCCGCCCGATGGACGTATAGGCAAACCCGCGGGCCGCCATATCTTCGGGGGAATAGATGTTGCGCAGGTCTACCACGATATTGGAGTTGAGCGCAGCTTTTACCCGATCAAAATCGAGCGCGCGGAACTGATCCCATTCCGTGATTATGACCATGGCGTCGGCGCCTTGGATGGCCGCATAAGGGCTTGACGCGAATTCCACGCCTTCCAGCAGATGCCCCGCTTCGGTCATTGCCTCCGGATCAAAGGCGCGGACTTTGGCGCCCGCGGCCATCAGGGCGGGCAAGATGTCGAGGCTCGGCGCATCGCGCATGTCATCCGTGTTCTGCTTGAATGCCAGGCCCAGCACACCGATTGTCTTGCCTTTGACGTCCCCGCCCATTGCGCCAATGATCTTGGCCGCCATGGCCTTCTTGCGGGCCGCGTTAACTGCGACGACCGTATCGACAATGCGAACAGGCGCGCCGGCATCATTCGCTGTCTTGGTCAGCGCCAGTGTGTCTTTCGGGAAGCAGCTGCCGCCATAGCCCGGCCCGGCATTCAGGAATTTCCTGCCGATCCGGTTATCAAGGCCGATGCCGCGCGACACTTCCTGAACATTCGCACCAACCTTTTCACAGAGGTCAGCCATCTCGTTGATGAAAGTGATTTTCACGGCCAGAAATGCGTTGGCAGCATACTTGATGAGTTCCGACGTCCGGCGCTCGGTAAACAGGATCGGCGTCTCGTTGAGGAAAAGCGGGCGATAGAGCTCGCGCATCAACTGGCGGGCACGCTCATCATCGGTTCCGACGACAACGCGGTCCGGGATCTTGAAATCCTTGATCGCGGCGCCTTCGCGCAGGAATTCCGGATTGGACACAACAGCGAAATCCCCGTCAGGCCGCGCCTTGCGGATGATCTCTTCCACCTCGTCACCTGTACCGACGGGCACGGTCGACTTGGTTACCACAACGGTGAAGCCATCCATCAGGCCCGCAATCTCTTCGGCCGCCGCATAAACATAAGACAGGTCAGCATGACCGTCGCCGCGCCGCGATGGCGTGCCGACGGCAATGAAGACAGCGTCTGCATCCTTGATCGCGTCGGCGGCATCGGTCGTGAAGAAGAGGCGTTCTTCCTTGACGTTGCTTGCAACCAGGTCATCGAGTCCCGGCTCGTAGATGGGCATGATGCCGTTCTTCAGGCGCTCGATCTTCGAAGCATCCTTGTCGACGCATGTCACCACATGCCCGAAATCTGCGAAGCAGGCGCCTGATACCAGGCCGACATAGCCTGTGCCGATCATTGCCACACGCATGGTTACTTCCTTTTCTAAGGCCCGAAAATCGATGGCGCGACGGGTGCGATTTTTGAGCCATCAGGTCAAGAGGGTGCCGCAGGGGCCGCTTCGTCAGCCAGTATAGGTGATGGAACCGGAGATGCGTCTGGCTGTTTCCAATTCTGATCCATCGTCGAAATATGCGGCGACCATGACCTGGCCGTCGGCGGCGTGGGCGAAACTGTACAGTCCCTGCACGGTCGCGCCGTCCGGCCGCGCCTCCGTCAGGCAATAGCTCAGACGCCCGACACCATTCTCCAGGCTCTCGACCATGTCGGTTGCCGCTGGTGACGCCTTGGACCTGTCTCGCGTCATCCGGTCCCCGATCGACATGCCGTCTTCGGTGCCATACGCGGTCAGCCAGACCGTGAGGCCCGGGCGCCAGTAGCAAAGTCCCGATTCTTCCTCGCGGCGATTGAATTCACCCGGCAGCACGACTGCCCAGCGCTCGGTTGCCTGCTGGCGTCCGGAAACAGCGGCATAGTTGGGATTGAGCGCCATGGGCCTCAGATCTCCTGATTGTAGGCGCCAACCTCGGCATGTTTGCCGAGACGCGGTTTGATTTCCTTGTGGAAGAGATCGCGCATGTCGACCTCGCTCGCCATGGATTCGACCACCACAACCAGTTCCGGCTTGTTCGAAGATGCCCGGATAAGCACCCAGCTGCCATCCTCGAGCGTGACGCGCGCACCGTTCACCGTGTTCACATCAACGACCTTGCGGCCGAGAATTTCTGTCCCGTTAAGGGCTTCGTATTCGGCGACCATGCGGTCTACGACATCATACTTCACTTCATCCCCGCAATGCGGCGACATGGTGAGGGACGTATAAGCGACACCGAGTTCGTCACGCAGGTCAGCCATGGTCTTGCCCGGATTGCGGTCGAGCATTTCAAGGATCGCCTTGGCTGCGGTCAGGGCGCAGTCATAGCCAAGCCCTATGGGCGGGCGGAAGAAGAAGTGGCCCGACTTCTCGAAGCCTGCGAGCGCGCCGAGCTCATTCGTGCGCCGCTTGATGTAGGAGTGGCCAGTCTTGTAATAATCGACCGTGGCACCGTTTTCCCTGAGGACCGGGTCGGTCTTGTAGAGGCCCGTGGACTTCACATCGACAACGAACGTCGCATCCTTGAAATTCCGGGACAGGTCGCGCGCCAGCATCAGACCGATCTTGTCGGCATAGATTTCCTCGCCTGTATTGTCGACCACGCCGCAGCGATCGCCGTCGCCATCAAAACCGAGCGCGATGTCGGCGCCGAGTTCCTTCACGGCCTTGGACATCTCGTGCAGCATTTCGGCGTCTTCGGGGTTCGGGTTGTATTTCGGGAACGTGTTGTCGAGATTGCAGTCCATCTCGATGACTTCAGCGCCCATTGCACGCAAGGCGTCCGGGGCGAACGCGCCCGCCGTACCATTGCCGCAGGCGGCAATCACACGGATCGGACGCGACAGTTTCACGCCATCGGCCACCGACGCGATATATTTCTCGCGCATCCCATCGACGCGGTGATGCCCCCCGCCGGCCCGCGGCTGGAAATCGCCGCCCATGACGATCTCCTTCAGGCGGCCCATTTCGACGGGCCCGAAAGTCAACGGACGGTCCGCGCCCATCTTCACGCCGGTCCAACCGTTCTCGTTGTGACTTGCCGTCACCATAGCGCAGCAGGCGGCATCGAGCTCGAACTGGCTCCAGTAGACCATCGGCGACAAGGCAAGGCCCACGTCCAGCACGTCGCAGCCGCCCTGGACGAGACCGAGGATAAGAGCATTCTTGATGGGCTGGCTGATCGACCGGAAATCATGGCCCGTAACCACTTTCGGCGGCACACCCATTTCATGGAATAGTGTCGCCATGCCGAGGCCCAGGGCCTGGACGCCGGTGAAGTTGAGTTCGGGCTCTTTTTCGTGCCCGATTCCGTTGAACCACCAGCGTGCATCATACTCGCGAAAGCCGGTCGGCTTGACCAGAGGCAGGATTTCGAATTCGAGCGTATTCGGTTTGATAGCGGTGAGCGGTTTGGGCATCATGTGCGTTGCGTCTCCAGAATGTTCTGCGTCCCCGGACCAGGAATGTACCGTTGCGGATACATCATGCATCCGCTGCGCCATATGATGCAAACCATTACCGTTTGTTAATCACCGGCATCCCCGACGCCTGAGGAATGCGGCGATCCATGTCCCGAGACGCTGATTGTCGAGGGGCTGCGCAAGGCTCCGGACCGCCGCGTCGACGGCCTCATCGGACAAGGCCCCTCCCCTGCGGATCGAATACAGCGCCGCGCAATATTCCGCGCTGAACTCCGGGTGGCACTGGAAGGATATTGCCGGCGTCCAGCCATAGTCTATCGCGGCAATGGGCGTGAAATCCGACGCTGCCAGCAGGTTTGCATCAGGCGGCAGAACGACCACCTGGTCCTGGTGGCTAACGCCCACCGATATTGTCGCCGGACAGTCGCCAGCCCAGTCCGGACACGCCTTGATCTCATAGGTGTGGCGGCCGATGCCCCAGCCTTTCGGCGACTTGATCACCTTGCCGCCGAGCGCCTCGGCCATGATCTGGTGCCCGAAGCAGATGCCCACCTGCGGCAGGCGCGCATCCGCTGCAGACCGGATGAAATCCATCAGCGGCGCTATCCACGGGTCATCGTCATAGACGCCTGCGGGAGAGCCGGTGATCAATACCGCATCCAGTGCGCCGGGATCGGGCAAAACCTCGCCCTTGATCACCGAGACCGTTTCGAACTCCATGTCCGGATCGGATGCACGGACAAGTGCACGAACCATGCACGGATAGTCCACGAAGGATGCACGGATGGGCGCCGGAACGAGGCCCGTTTCAATGATGGTCAGCTTCATGGGGCGGCAGGGGGCCCGGCTTGCTGCCCGGCAATCCATGCGCTGATGCGCGTATCGAGCACATCAAGCGGAATGGCGCCTTCTTCCAGAACGGCATCGTGGAAAGCCCTGATGTCGAAGGCATCGCCCAGCGCCTCTTTGGCCGCTGCCCGCAATTCGCGGATCTTCAACTCACCCACCTTGTAGGCCACGGCCTGGCCCGGCCAGCCCATGTAGCGCGTCACCTCGATGTCGATATTCAGCGGCGCCAGCGCGCTATTGTCCGTGAAGCAGGCCTCGGCCTCGTCCCTTGTCCATCCATACCAGTGCAGCCCCGTGTCAGCGACGAGCCGGCAGGCGCGCCACATCTCCATCGACAGGCCGCCAAAGCGCTCATACGGCGTCTGGTACATGCCGGCTTCGCCGGCCAGGTATTCGGAATAAAGCCCCCAGCCTTCGCCAAACGCCGTCGCATAATAATCCTGCCGGAATTCCGGCTGGTTGCTCATTTCCTGGCTGAGCGCGATCTGGAGATGGTGCCCGGGCACGGCTTCATGGGCCGTCAGGGCCGGCAATTCGTACAGGGGACGCTGTTCCAGCGCATAGGTGTTGACCCAATAGATGCCATGACGGCCTTCCTCCGGATCGCCCTCCACGTAGCGGCCGGTTGTATAGCCCGGCGCGATGGCGTCCGGCACCGGTTCAACATCATAGGGAAGTTTCGGCAGGCGGCCGAAATAGTCCGGCAGCATGGCGTCCATGCGTGCGGCGATCTCGGATGCCTTGGCCATCAGTTCCGCGTCCGATTGGGCATAGAATTGCGGATCGGCGCGCAGGAAAGCGAGGAAGTCGGCAAAACTGCCGTCAAAGCCGATTTCATCGATGATCGCTTCCATTTCAGCCCGGATGCGCGCGACTTCACGCTCGCCAAGCTGATGGATTTCGACCGGTGAATAGCCCGCCCCCGCCGTGTGATGCTCCACAGCTGCGGCATAGGCATCATGGCCCCCCGGCAGGCCGGCAATCCCGGCGCCCGCGCGCACGTGCGGCGCATATTCCGTGACGATGAAATGGAGCGTATCCCTGTAGGCGGTGATGGCGCGCGCGACGGCCTCCAGACCTTCAACCCGCAGCCGGGCGGCTGTTTCTGCGTCCATGTCTGCCGGCAGGCTGGCGAATGGCTTGTAGAGGCCGCTTTCGGCCGGATCACTGACGATCTGCTCGCGAATCTGGTCGGTCATGGTTGCCAGCGGATCGGCGCTGGCGGTCCATCCGGTGGCCACGCCCCGGCGCATGTTCTCGATGTTCTCTGCAAAATAGCGCGGCACGTCATTCAGGCGCGCGATCCATGCTTCGGCATCTTCCTGCGAATCGAGCTTTGCCTGCATGGCGGCGAACACGGGTTCGGCCTGGAAGCCCCAGTCACCGGTGAACGGAATGCGCGCTGCGTCAAATTGGGCGTCATCAAGATCTGACCGCAGCAGCCGCTTCAGGATGGCCTTGTCGACACTGCGCGCCGTTTCAGCCGCTTCGATCCGCTCGAAAAGGCTTTCGGCCGTCGCGGTCTGGGCCGCGATGGCGTCCGGGCTGACATCGCGCCATTGACGGGCCGTCTTGCCTTCGTCGCGGGCCGCTTTCTCGGGATTCACGTCCCTGACATAGGCTTCGTATTCGACGATCAGGGGATCGAGTGGGTCACCGGCAGGCTGGGCGGCGCACAGCATGGGCATGAGTAACAGGCCAAGGCCCAGAAAAAGCGGTTTCATATTGTCGCTCCCGACGCCGTTCACGTTGACAGGATCATAGAGGCGCCTAGAACCCGAAGCCAAGCGTTTCATTACAGGTAAGGTAAGCTTTCATGTCAGGCACCAACCGGGCCGATCCCCGCCCCCTGTCACCCCATCTGCAAATCTGGCGATACCACGCGACCATGCTGGCCTCGATCACGCACCGGTTCACCGGCATGGCAATGTATTTCGGAACCTTCCTGATTGCGGCATGGCTGATCGCGCTGGCCAGCGGCCCTGAGACTTTTGCCCTGTTCGAGCCCGTGATCGCGTCGATTCCCGGCCAGGTGATCCTTTTCCTCTGGATGGTCGCCGTCCTGTTCCACTTCGCGAACGGTATCCGTTTCCTGTTCTGGGACGGCCCGCACATCGGCTTCGATCCGAAGACGGCCAGCGCCGTTTCCGTTTTCAATTATGCTTTTGCCGTTCTCGGTTCGGTGGCCATCTGGGCCACTGCGGTCTGGCTTTAAGGGGACTTCACCATGGCAAAGAGCCAATACCTCACGCCCGCCAAGGTCGCCCGCGGCCTCGGGTCGGCCAAGAGCGGCACGACCGACCATATCCGCCAGCGCGTTACGGCCATTGCCCTCGCCTTCCTGGTGCCATGGTTCCTGTTTTCGGTGATCAGCGCCTCATCGGCCGGCTATGACGGGGCAGCCGAGTGGGCCGGTAAGCCGTGGAACGCAATCCTGCTGATCCTGACAGCCGGCGCGGCGTTCTATCACATGCGCATTGGTATGCAGATCGTCATTGAGGACTATATCGCCAAGACAGGCACACGCTCGGCGCTCCTGATCCTGAACAGCTTCGCGGTAATCGCGCTGTTCGTGACGGTCGCGCTGTCTGTCCTGAAACTGTGGATTGGCGCCGGCGCCTGATGGGCGCGGCGGGAGAAACCAAGATGACCGATTACAAATTCATAGACCATACGTACGACGTCGTCGTTGTCGGCGCAGGCGGCTCCGGCCTTCGCGCCGCGCTGGGCGCGGCCCAGGCCGGATTGAAAACGGCCTGTATCACCAAGGTTTTCCCGACCCGTTCGCACACGGTGGCCGCACAGGGCGGCATCGCCGCTTCGCTCGGCAATATGGGCGAGGATAACTGGCGCTGGCACATGTATGACACCGTCAAGGGGTCTGACTGGCTCGGCGACCAGGACGCGATCGAATATCTCTGCCGCGAGGCACCGGCCGCCGTTTACGAGCTTGAGCACTGGGGCATGCCCTTCTCGCGCACCGACGAGGGCAAGATCTACCAGCGCGCCTTTGGCGGCATGACGCGCGATTTCGGCCAGGGGCCCGTGCAGCGCACCTGTGCAGCCGCTGACCGGACCGGCCACGCCATGCTGCACACGCTGTACGGCCAGTGCGTGCGCGAAGAGACCGAGTTCTTCATCGAATATATCGCCCTCGACCTGATCATGGATGACGAGGGCGTTTGCCGCGGCGTGACGGCCTGGAAACTCGATGACGGCACGCTGCACCGTTTCCGCTCGCAGAAGACGATCCTGGCGACCGGCGGCTATGGCCGCGCCTTCTTCTCGTGCACATCCGCGCATACCTGCACCGGCGACGGCAATGCCATGGTGCTGCGCGCCGGCCTGCCGCTGCAGGACATGGAATTCGTGCAATTCCACCCGACCGGCATCTATGGCTCCGGCTGCCTGATCACTGAAGGGTCGCGCGGCGAAGGCGGCTATCTCACCAATTCCGAGGGCGAGCGTTTCATGGAACGCTATGCGCCCAGCGCGAAGGACCTCGCCTCGCGCGACGTTGTCTCGCGCGCGATGACCGTGGAGATCCGCGAAGGGCGCGGTGTCGGCCCGGAAAAGGACCATATCTACCTCCACCTCGAGCACCTTGGCGCCGCCGTTCTGGCCGAGCGCCTGCCGGGCATTTCGGAAACCGCGAAGATCTTTGCGGGCGTCGATGTCACCAAGGAACCGATCCCGGTCCTGCCGACCGTGCACTACAACATGGGCGGCATCCCGACGAACTATCATGGCGAAGTGCTGACCAAGAAGAATGGCGATGCGGACTCTGTCGTGCCCGGCCTGATGGCTGTGGGCGAGGCGGCCTGCGTGTCGGTGCATGGGGCGAACCGCCTCGGCTCCAACTCTCTGATCGATCTCGTCGTGTTCGGCCGCGCGGCCGGCCTGCGCTGCGGCGCGACGACCGAAGCCGGGGCGACCCAGCCGGAACTGCCAAAGGGCGCCACCGACGGCCACCTCGCCCGCTTTGACCGGATCCGCAACGCCGCCGGCGACCAGCCGGTCGCCAAGCTGCGCCTCGAGATGCAGAAGGCCATGCAGGGAAATTGCGCCGTGTTCCGTACCGGCGACGTGCTGCGCGAAGGCATCGAGGCGATCGACGAGGTCTACAGGAAACTGCCGGGTCTCGACGTGACGGATCGCGGCATGGTCTGGAATACGGACCTGCTCGAAGCGCTCGAATTCGACAACCTCATCGCACAGGCGGCGGTTACGGTGAATTCGGCGGCCAACCGGGAAGAAAGCCGCGGCGCCCACGCCCGCGAGGACTTCTCCGAACGCGACGACGCAAAATGGATGAAACACACGCTCGCCTGGGTCGATAATGCCGGCAAGGTGACGATCGATTATCGCGGCGTGCACGATTACACGATGTCGAACGAGATCGCGTATATCGAGCCAAAAGCACGGGTTTACTAGGGGTTTTGAGATGGTCGAACTAACACTTCCGAAGAACTCCAAAGTCGGCAAGGGCAAGACCTGGCCGAAGCCGCAGGGCGCCACAAACCTGCGCCAGTTCAGGATCTACCGCTACAGCCCCGAAGAGGGCGGCAATCCCCGCTGGGACCATTACTGGGTGGACCTGGACAAGGCCGGGACGATGATCCTGGACGTCCTGCTCTACATCAAGAACAACATTGACCCGACGCTGGCCTTCCGCCGCTCGTGCCGCGAAGGTGTGTGCGGTTCCTGCTCCATGAACATTGCGGGCCACAACACGATTGCCTGCACCAAGGGCTTTGACGAGCTGCCCGGCGGCGTGATCTCGATCTCGCCCCTTCCCCACCTGCCCGTGGTCAAGGACCTGATCCCCGACCTGACCAATTTCTATGCGCAGCACGCCTATGTGCAGCCCTTCCTGAAAACGGTCACGCCAGACCCGGAAAAGGAATGGAAACAGTCCGAGGAAGACCGCAACCAGCTGAACGGCCTCTACGAGTGCATCCTGTGCGCCTGCTGCTCGACTTCCTGCCCGTCCTACTGGTGGAATGGCGACAAGTATCTCGGCCCGGCTGCGCTGCTGCAGGCCTATCGCTGGCTGATCGACAGCCGCGATGAAGCTACGGGCGAGCGCCTGGATGACCTGGAAGACCCGTTCAAACTGTACCGGTGCCACACGATCATGAACTGCGCGCAGGTTTGCCCGAAGGGCCTCAACCCGGCCAAGGCCATCGCCAAGATCAAGCACATGATGGTCGAACGCGTTTCCTGACCGGAAACGCGCCGCTATTCGGCAGGAATCTCGGCCGGTTCGGCAGCCGGACCCGGAACGTACACACGGCCTGACAGGAAGTCCCTGAGGTCTGCGAGCGATTGCTCCGCGGCTTCTTCCTGCGGCAGATGCCCCACATTGGCGTAGAGTCTGAGCTCCGACCCGGCGATGGCGGCGTTGAACTTCCTGCCGTGGTCGGCCGGGACCAGATTGTCCGCCTCGCCCTGCAGGATCAGTGTCGGCGCCTTGATCGGCGCGAGCTTCTCGTCACTGGCCCCCGTGCGGTCTGCCCGGCCTGTCATCAGATTGAGAATCGCCTCGCGATGACAGGGTGCGCGCCCAAGCGCCGCATACCGCTGGACCATTCCCTCGGTGACCAGCGACGGGTCTGCGAAACTGTCTTCGAGGCCGCTGCGGATCAATCCCGTCATGTCGAGATCCTTCATCACGCTGCGCGCGACGGGATTGGCCAGCAGCTTGAACACGAGGGGCGAGGACGCCGCCTCGTCATCCGATTTCGGCCAGCCTGACGCATCCACGAGGACCAGCCCGTCAAGCTTTTCAGGGTGGGCAAGGGCATAGTTCCACGCCGTGTGGCCGCCCATCGAACTGCCCGCAAGGGTGAAGCGTTCAATGCCAAGCTCTGTGGTCAGATGATCGATGACCTCAACAAATTGCGGCACGCCCGTCTCGGCGACATTCAGGCAGCGCGACAGGCCATGCCCGGGAAGGTCGAGCGAGACGACGCGGTAATCCTGGCGCAGGCCGCTGACCCAGGGTTCCCATGTATGAAGTGAGGCCGAGAACCCATGCACCAGCACCAGAACAGGCGCCTTGCGGGGCCCGACATCACGGTAATGAATGCGTCCGCTTTCGCCCATCGGCATGAACTTGCTCTCGGCATTGGCGTAAAGTGATTCCAGGCGGTCAAAAGCAATGTCCGGCCGGCGCAGGACGTACCAGCCCGCCGCCAGGATGATGGCAAGTGTCACGATGATGGCCACAAGGCGCTTGAACATGGAATAGATCCTCCCCGGAACTTTTTTCAGACCGCACTAGGGGAGACGGCGGTGAGCCTGTCAATCAACACGTGATTCGCTGCAAACACTACAGGTTGCATCTCTTCGCAACCCGACGGTACGTGACGTGCCCGAGAGCGCGTCAATCAGGTGAAGCCGCCCCACCAGCGGCGTGCCGGAACCGGTGATCCATTTGACGGTTTCGAGCGCCATCGCCGCACCGACCATGCCGGTGAGGGCGCCGACAACGCCAACCTCATCGCAGCCCTGCGCATCGGGAGGTGTCTCCGGCACCCAGCAGCGATAGCAGGGGGCATCCGGTATCAGGCCTGACGCGAACACGCTGACCTGGCCTGTCCATCCGGCGGCGGCGCCGTGAATGAGCGGGCGCCCGGTGGCATGGGCGACGGCGTTGAGGGCGTAGCGCGCCGGGAAATTGTCGGTCGCGTCGACAAGCACGCTGCCGGCCAGTGGGTGGCTTTCGCTCCACCTGTGGCGATGCCAGGTGATGCGGGAATCCGGGTGGGCGGTCTGCAGTCGTTCGGCCAGGATTTCGGCCTTGGAACCTCCGATATCGGCCTCTCCAAACTGCACCTGGCGCTGCAGGTTTGAGCGGTCAACGATATCATCGTCCCATATTTCGATATGGCCGATTCCGGCTGCCGCGAGATAGAGCGCGCACGGGCCGCCAAGGGCCCCTGCCCCGACAATCGACACCGAGGCGGCAAGAAGCTTCTGCACGCCGGGACCGCCAATTTCCTTGAGCAGGATATGGCGTTTGTGGCGTTCGATATCGACGTGTGTCCGGGTCATGGATGGTCCGCGCGCAGGGCGGTGGATGAGGTGGGGTCGAGCGGGGCGGTCAGGTAGGTCCAGGCGGGAGGCAGGGTGGTGGCGAGGGCGCGGGCGGCGGCCGAAGGGACGCGGCTGCGGGCAAACCGGCGGGCGAAAGGCGAGTTGCGCGCGCCCGGACCAACGCCCGGCCGGGCAACAATCGCGATGGGCAGGGTTTGCGCAATGCCCTGCCAGTTTTCCCAGAGGTGAAAGCCGACCAGATTGTCGGCCCCCATCAGCCAGACGAAATGGGCTTGCGGCGCACGGGCGACGATCGCAGCGAGCGTGTCGGCCGTGTAGGTCAGGCCGAGCTGCGCCTCGATGTCCGTGACGATCATGCGCGGATTGACCGCCACGGCCCGTGCCGAAGCCAGGCGGGCTTCAAAATCGCCGTGCGATTTTTTCAGAGGGTTGCCGCGGGCGACGATCCACCAGACCCAGTCGAGCTGGAGCCGCTTCATCGCCGTTTCGGCGACGTGGAGGTGGCCGGAATGGGCCGGGTTGAAGCTTCCGCCAAACAGGCCGATCCGCAGGCCTCGTGCCGGTCCCGGAAGCGTCAGGCGTGTCAAGGACGGGTCTGCCCCGTGCCTCTCACGACATATTTGTAGATCGTGAGCTGTTCGGCGCCGACCGGGCCGCGCGCGTGGATGCGTCCGGTCGCGATGCCGATTTCAGCGCCGAAGCCGAACTCGGCCCCATCGGCAAACTGGGTGGAGGCATTATGCAGCACGATGGCGCTGTCGACGCGGGCCAGGAATTTTTCCGCGACGCCGGCATCTTCGGTCACGATGGAATCGGTATGACCGGATGACCAGCGTTCGATATGCGCCAGCGCGCCATCGAGGCCGTCAACCACGGCGACGGACAGGACCGGGGCGAGATACTCGGTACCCCAATCCTCTTCCGTCGCGACTTTCATGCTCGGAACGATCACGCGGGCGCGTGCATCGCCGCGCAGTTCGCAGCCCGCATCTGTCAGGGCGGCCCCGATGACCGGCAGCAGTGTGTCGGCGACGGCTGCATCGATCAGCAGCGTTTCCAGCGAGCCGCACACGCCGGTCCGGCGCATCTTCGCGTTGACGACGAGATCGACCGCCTTTTGCGGGTCGGCGGCGGCATCGACATACATGTGGCAGAGGCCCTCAAGATGCCCGATCACGGGCACGCGGGCATCCTTCTGGACCCGTTCGACCAGGCTGCGGCCGCCGCGCGGGACGATCACGTCAACCTGCCCGCCAAGACCGGAGAGCATGTGCCCGACAGCGGCGCGGTCGGTCGTGCCGACGAGCTGGATCGCGTCCGCCGGGAGGTTTTCACTCGTCAGCGCCGAGCGCATGGCATCGACCAGCGCATGTGACGAGCGCGTGCTTTCCGATCCGCAGCGCAGGATCGCCGCATTGCCCGAACGCAGGCAGAGCGTGCCGGCATCGGCGGTCACATTCGGACGGCTTTCATAGATGATCCCGATGACGCCGAGCGGCACGGCGACGCGGGCAAAGTCCAGCCCGTTCGGCCGGGTCCAGCGCGCCATTTCGCGGCCGATGGGATCGGGCAGCGCGGCAATCGCCTCGACGCCGGCCACGATGCCATCGACGCGGCCTTCGTCCAGGGCGAGCCGGTCGAGCATGGCGGCGTCGAGCCCCT
>NZ_LADU01000131.1 GCF_000961795.1 Hyphomonas sp. BRH_c22 | reverse complement strand
TCGGTGTAAACGACGCACTTTTTCTTATTTTACATGGAGTTCTCTGTAAACCGCATCAGGTTTTCCGTATTAAAAACAAGGCTCGTTGGCACCACGTGTAAACCGCAAATGTCATCACTCTGGCATCGGAACTAGGCGCTTGTCGTCATGTCTTCCTCGCTTGCCCAATCGGACTGGTCCACCCGTAAAGTTAGAGTTGGCGGTTTCTGAAATGCCTGGCTCTGGTGGCCCAGTCGTGGTGCTAAAATACAGCAGCGATGAAGTGCTTGGCTCTGGTAGTCCGGCCTTGGTGTTAAAATCCAGCAGCGATTTTGGCCTTGCCAGCATGGCACAGGCCGACGTTGCGGGCAAACTCGGCAGGAGATTGCCCATTGTGAGCCGTATGAGGTCTCCTCTCACTGTAGTCCATTCTCGACGTCTCAAGTAGCTGTATTGCTACGGTCAAGGAAACGAACCCGTTGGCGTTCATCCCGGAGCGATCCATTAAAGGAATTCATGTGCACGCCATCTACCGAGGTACTGGGCCACGAGAAATCCATTTTGATTTGTTTAGATACGTACAAGAGCCCAAGATTTGATCGGTAAGCGCGTCACCATTGTAAGATAGCTAAAGCACTTGCCGGATCACTTTCGTCAGATCCCGTCAATGGTTGAGCTTTATCAACGTCTCTTTTCTATCGATTGAATTCAAACAATAGAGGTTGCTCCAGCCCCTTCTTTATCCGCATACTGATTCTGTCAAGCAACACCTTCACTGAATGCGCGGATGAGTTGGCTGAGCGCTCCCTCGGCTTCAGCGAAGCACGAGCCCGGTTCGCCCCGCTCATGATATTCGCTAATGACTGCCAGGCAGATAGCTGCTAGCTCTCTGGCTAATCCATTCGCGCCTGCGGATGCTTCGAGGCTTTTGCGAAAATCATTTGTCAATCGATTAGCAGCCGCGCCGACCTTGCGGGATTCGACGTTCGGACGCGCGAGCAACAATTCGCGCCTCCGAAGATGCCAGCCTTTCTGAACGAGAGACAAGGACGGCTTACCAAGTTCGGCGGCAACGAACCCGTCGATCAGATTGGCAAGCAAAGTGCATACAGCCAAGACTGCTACGTCATTGCGGAAACCATTCTCAAGCATCCTTGTTTGCGCAGTATAAAGGCCCAAAAGAATATCGACGGCGGCAGATGAGAGCCTCCCCACAGGCACGTCAGCTTTGTCATCGCCTACCGCATTTCTCGCCAATGCCGCGACAACAGTCACTCGCCCGGACCCGATTGAAGTTTTCTGCACAAGAACAATAGTCTACATTTCCCCGAAGAGAGCCGGCCTCACAGCGGCAAGACCAATCGAATGCGTAATAACTCATGCTTCGGACAGCTTGTTCAGAAGCAGAGCTAGCCAAGGCGAAGACTCTTATACTGGAACCTGTTTAGGGAGCACATACCGCCACGATTTTCTGAGACGTTTCGGACAGCCCATTGATGCGCGCTTGCCGATCCGGTATTCCTGCCGATTCAACAAGCTCGTCAATGGACTCTTGTCCTTGTTCTTCAGCGCCTGTTGCTAAGCACTCACAAAAATCCTGACTCTCCTCCTCGCTCAAACCGTCAGCAACAGAAACCGTTACGCAGACGCGCTGCAAATCATCTCGGCCCTCCGCTTGCGCGCTCGCACAATACAGGGCCGCAAAACCAGAGGCAATCAAAGCAAACTTTTTCAACATTTTACCACTCCTTTTTAGTCCTTGTTCGAACTTAATTATTAAGTCAATTGCAGCATACGAATTTTAGATATTTTCGTTTCGCACTAACGACGCACCGCACCTATTTTTCTTCCGCCTCCTGAATGAAATTCATGACGAGTTTTTCAAATCTCGCAGCATGTTCAATTTGCGCCCAATGCCCGCACTCTCCAAAGACATGCAACTGAGACCTCTTGATTAACTGCGACAGCCGCAGGCCATTTTCCAGCGGCACAACCACGTCTTCACGCCCATGAATAACCAGAACCTCATGAGGAATTTTCTGGATATCGCGTTCATCACTTGCCAAGTGCTCCAGCCATCTCCCCCGAGGCGCAGGAAACATCGCTGAGAATGACTCCTGAAAACCCGGACGAATGCTTGCTTTGTACCGTAGTTCAGCAAGCTCATCCGTTACCAAACTTCGATCATATGCAAAGATATCCAGCAAACGGCGCATATTTTCAATGGATGGAGAATACCCCCAAACCTGGTCAAGTCCCTCACTCAGCCCCAACGCCAAACCCGCGCTTCCCATCAGAACAATGCGCCGAACTCTATCCGGGTGTCGAATGGCCATCGCAAGAGAAATCGCACCCCCGAAGGAATTGCCTACGAGATCGGTCCGTTCAATATCAAGAGCGTCCATCAACCCAACAACCTGGTCGAGCCAACTTTCCATATTATAGTAGTCTTTTCCCGGACGTTCCGAATATCCGAACCCGAGCATATCAGGAGCAATTACTCTGGCCACCTCACTAAAATTTGGCATTGCCAATCGCCAGTTTGCCCAAGCTGAAACCCCCGGCCCTGATCCGTGAATCAGAAAGAGCGGTTTCCCAGCGCCGAGATCATGATAGTTCGTCTTTACACCGTGAACTTCAATGTTACGTGCGATCTCTGGGTTGGTATCTTCAGATACGATCTGAATGGCCATGCTAGAATCTCCTAAATGCAGCGTCGGGGGTCGGACGGATTTGGATCAGTTTTGCGGACGCGCCGCTCAAGCTCCTGTGCCCATAAACTTATGTCCCCACATGCTGATGCTGTCATATCGGACGACAGACCAATCTGACTCGATGGGTCGAGCGCCCCATCCATACTCGACAGCAAAGCCGGAAGGCGTGACGCCGTAGAACGAATACATGTGGTCATTTGTGTGCCGACCGAGCGTCATCACGATCTCATTCTTCTCTGACACGCGATCATATGCGCGCCCGACATCATCGAACGAGCTTACTTCCAGCATAAAGTGGTGTAACTTCTTGGAGGCGGGCGCTTGGATTAATGCCAGGCTATGATGGCGCCTGTTGCAATGGAGAAAGTTCACCTGAAGCTTCACGTCCGGATTGACCTGCCAGTCGATGATGTCGGATAGCTCCATTCCCAGTCCACGGATGTAGAAATCCAAAGAACGTTCAATATCTTCAACACTCAGGACATAGTGCCCAAGTCCCTGATCCTGAGTTAGAAATCCAGATACACCCGTAGGCGAAATAAACGGCTCTTCGTAGAGTTCGCTGGCACCATAATACACCTCAATCTTGATCCCTGACGGATCAAGGCAGGATACCAAATCAATCACTCCCCGTTGCGCCAACAGCTTGGAATCGGCCTGCTCGACGGAGATACCCATTTCCTTTAGTCTTTCAGCGATCTCAAGCATCTCGGCTCGATTCGAAGCTTCGAACCCCGCATACAAAAGATCATCTGCCGCACCTGGATGGACTGCAACCCGCCAATTTCGAGAATCCATTCTCAGAAAGAGAGTGTCATTTCTCGTCCCAGCATCCATTAGCCCTAACGTTCCGGTTGCGTAATCCCGCCACGCATCAATGTTTGATGCAGAAAAACCCAGATATCCCAACTTCTTAACGCTCATTGTCTTCTCCCTGTCTTTTTGATTTTAGTGTGTATCCGTACTTATTGTACTTCACGCGACCGTCTTTGCCGCCAATTTGAAAACGTCTTTCATACGAATGAGTGGATCACGAATTGATTTCGCATCTACCTGCATCCTCCGTTCAATGATTTTTGATGCGAAAGAAAAATCTGCCGGCTGGTTTATTGAAACAACAGATTGAAGCTCCCCACCATTCAATCGACACACCGTCATTCCGGTCCCTCCGGGATCAACCCGAGTGACGACATCGCCAGGACCAGTGACTTCGCCCATCATCTGTATCCGATGCCCCGCTATCTCCGTCCAAGAAATCGGAACTTGCGGTGCTGGCTCACCCTTTCCGAGCATTGCTCCCGCAGCCACAGCCGCCTGGTTTTGAGAATTCAGATAAGTCTCCAGACTGCGGCGCCCTCCGCTCCTGAGAGGCCAACTTGCGACATCGCCCGCTGCGTACACCGTGTCGCTTGAAGCCATACCAACTGAATTTACAATGATGCCCCTCGCGCACGCCAATCCAGCATGCTCTGCTAAAGCGGTGACCGGCTCCGCACCAACGCTGACGATTGCCAGATCACCAGAAAATCTTCTTCCGTCGCCGCATCGTACTTCCCGGAACGAGGGGTCTAGATCTACATGAGTAATTGAGACGCCCGTGTGGACTTCAACCCCTATGGCCTCCAATTCCTCTCGACACCACGAGCCTATTGTCTTGCCCAGAACACGCAACAAGAGCTCATTGGCAGTCTCAAGGATAATCGCCTTTGCACCCATCTTCTGAATTGTAGTGGCAAGCTCACATCCAATGAGGCCTCCCCCGATGATGATGACTTGTGCCCCAGGGGAGATTGCTCCCTGTAGAGCCACGCAATCGTCAAGTGTCCGCAGTGAGTAAAGTCCCGGCGTCTCGCTATGCGCATCTAGACGCAGAGACCGCGCCCGAGACCCAGTGGCAAAAAGGAGCTTGTCAAACTTGAGGTCCGAGCCAGAGCTCACCTCAATACGCATCGAGGGCAAGTCTATTGTTTCAACGCGAACTCCCAGACATTTCTCGACCCTGAATTCTTCGCTCCAATTACAACCCATTAACAAAGGGGGGGCAGATTTGGTCGCTAAAGCAGACTTGGACAAAGAGGGTCGATCATATGGCTCATACGGCTCGTCGCCAAAGAGGAAAATCTTTCCCTCAAACCCCTGGTCTCTGAGCGACCGACACGCTGTCGCCCCCGCCAGACCCGCACCTATGATCGCGAAACTCTGCATCAATCGTTGACCTTACCAGATTCGAAATCCACGTAGACGTCGTTGCCCTCCACCTTCACGGGATAAACAGTTAAGGCCGCGCAAGCGGGTGGAGCCTTCACTTTTCCCGTCCGCACACAGAATTTTCCCCAGTGAAGCGTACACTCAATGACGCCATTTTCGAGAAAGCCATCCGCTAACGACCAGTCGCCATGTGTGCAGCGGTCCTGAGTCGCGAGGATCTCTCCGTCTAAGTTGAATAGCGCGATAGGTTCGTCGAACAACTCCACCCGCAACGCGTCACCTTCAGGAACTTCGTCTAGGCTGCAAACTTTCTTAAAAGCCATCACGATACCTAGAAAAAGATGCTGAGATTATTAGAGAGAATCGTACTTTGATCGATGTGTATGGTTCTCTTAGCGATCATGAAGCCGAGCTTGTTGTCACTGCGGCGCAGTACATCCATTCGCTCTCCTGCAAAAATATCGACCTGCCGTTCCAGACGATTTCGGTAAAGAATAAATGACGACGTCACATGAACTTCCTGATCATCACTTGCATCGTTAATGATGACGTTCGCTATGATGTGGCGCGTTCGCGAAGCCGGGCTTTCAGACCATCCGACATCCGACATTAATTTCCGCTGCCGCCCACGCATCATCACTAGATCATCATCAAAATGCGCGTACTCACCGTCCTTAGAGTATTCGAGCTTTTGATCGCGCCTCGTGCGATTCGTTCTCAACGGCATAAAGTACCTGATGTCCTTGTCCAGAAGGTCAAACCAATCGTTGAACTCGTGCCGATCAAGCAGAAGAGACTCCTTATAATAGAATTGCTCAACTTCATGCTGCAGCAGCAGAGCGGCAGTGCTTATCTGCGACGCTGATGACTCTGGTCCCACTTTTTCTTTCAGCATAATTATCTCCAATTTGCGCGATTTATGCGCCCGTTATTCGCGAGGGTTAATAGAACTATCGGTTGAGCGCACTTCGCTCTGCCTACGAAACGGGTGATCCGCTCACAGACCTCCCTACTTTGGCCCGAGTGTGTCCCAATCAGGTTCAGTCATCATACGGATCCACTGATGATAGAGTCCGCGAGCGGCTTCTTCATTGTACACATACCCAATACTGCCCGGGTAATGCGGATTATCGGCAGCAGAACGACCTTTTCCCATTTGAATGTTGAGCCGGCGCTTCCTAGCCTGATGCCCTCGCAACACAGCCTGGATTTCGACCCAGTTTTCACCATCGTCTTGCTCGAATACGCCTCCGGCAGAAAACGTTCTTAATGTCTGACGGCGGTACTCTTCCTTGATCTCGTCAGGAGCATCAGCATCTACAACTGTAAATGCCCATATCTCTGTCTCGTTCGGGCCTCTCGGCTGCCAGGTTCGAACGGTGTTGATACCGGGAAGGAATGAGCAGGTTGGGAAAACAGTCATGTGCTGGACCATCAATTGACGCGCACGCTCTGCGCTTCCCAAGCGCCTCTCCGCCCTGGCGGCCGCTTCACCTTCCGTCCAATATTTAGCAATCTTGGGCCCCATGATAGCCACTAGCATACCTGGCTCTCCGACATAGAAACCCGTTCCATGCCCGCCCCACTTCGCCCTGAACTGGTATCCCACCGTCGGAATCTTCGCATCCGAAAGCTCCATACCTTCGGGCAGGCCCGCCTCGATACCGGACAGATGGGATACGGTTCCGGCATGATACATGTCACTACAAAACTGCTCAGCGGCAAACTTCCAGTTGCATGGGATAACCCATTTCTGCATGCCGCTGATAACTTCAGTACCCGCCTCGGTTCGATCGAGCATGTGGTCCATGTAGAATGTCGCGTCGCCAAGATACTCGCGCAGATTTGGCGCGTTTTTATCCCAGTTCGCGAAGATCAAGCCCTTGTAGGTCTCAACCCTTGCCTGGCCCGGCCCCCACTCGGCCTTGTTGAAGTCCTCACAGAATGCCTCAGACTCATATGGTACGTTCACCAAGTTTCCGCCGATGTCGTACGCCCAACCATGATAGCTGCATGTAAACGATTTTGCGTTGCCGCCATCGGTTCGACAGATTCTCATCCCCCTATGCGGGCACTGGTTTAGAAAAACCTTCAAGCTTCTATCTTTTTGACGCACAAGAATGACGGGATCCTCGCCCATATAGGCCGTCAAAAAGTCACCGGCTTTGGGAACATGTGTCTCGTGCCCGAGCATAATCCATGATCGTCCGAAAACGCGTTCCTGTTCCAACTCATACAGATCCTGATCTGAATAAATTCTTGGATCAAGCGTGCCATTCTCTTCGTCAAGCAGAGCCGTTATCTCCTCGACATTCCAAACATTTTTCTTCTCGAACGCCTTTGGTTCGTGCCCGATGTTCAGGCGCGTCTTTGTTTTAGCCGTCGTCATATTTGTAACCTTCCTTGATATCATGAGCCGCCCATGCCTCCATTTTTAATATGAGGCCTGCCGGCAGAATTAGCCTTCCTTGTCCGGACTTTCCAAAATCAGACCACGCCCCTTCAAGAATTCTACGGCTGACCAAATATGAAAAGATAGCGCCTCAACCGCCGCATCGGCGTCACGCGCAATGGCCAACTCGAAAATCTTCTCGTGTTCAGAATGAGCCAACACGCCAGGGCTTACTCGACTGGCTGTAGACAACCGCCGGTAGCGTTCCGCTTGCTTGTAGAGAATAACTCGGAACTTCTGCACCCAGCGAGAGGAAGAAGCCGATACGAGCGCATCATGAAATTCCTGATTGCGCTGCTCCCATATCTCGAATCCTGCGATTGGATTAGCTTCGAGCCTTTTCTCCGCAAGGGACAGTTGGTGATATGCTTGGACAACCCGACCTTCCCAGTCATCTTTCCCGGATACGATACTATCCCGCAACGCTGATGCTTCCAGCAGGACCCGCGCCTTGGTCAAATCCTCGAAATCAACAAGCGACATCGGCGCCACTCGAAAACCTTTTTGGGATTGAGTAAGGACGAGCCCATCCGACACGAGGAGAGATAACGACTCCCTCACAGTGCCAACACTCACTCCATAATTTTCACTTAGTGGCTGAAGTCGCAGCTTGTCACCCGGCCCATACTTGCCGTGTACAATATCGAGACTCAACTGCTCGTAAGTCGACTCAATCAGGCTCCGAGGCCCGTCTGATTCGGACTCAGTTTCCGTCCGACGCTGGAACATTTCACCCGTGGACATGATTGATAGCCTCTTCCTCACCTTGGATTATTCTTTTTTATCAAATAAAATTATTTTTTTTCTTATGTCAACAAAATTCAGGATGCATTCCCCAATTTCTCAGCATTCCGTCTGGGCCATAGAGTCCCACGCACGCCCGAAAATTCGTGTTCATTATCCTTTGCCCAAGCGCCTGATAAAATGTTCACTCGGGAGATAATACAGACGCACGTTAGCGTGCGCACTTCCGCGTAGCGCGCCTCAAACAAGCTCTCTCATGAATCCCAAAACCAATTCATTTACTTCCTCAGGCCGTTCTTGTTGGATCCAATGACCGCATCCGGACAGAATGTGTGACCCGACATAATTCGGAACGAACTCGCCTACACGATCAATTGCCTCTAGTCCCCATCCTGTCGTGACATCGCACTCTCCTCCAATAAACATCGCAGGTGGGCGAAGCTGAGTGCCGTCATGTGACTCAAGCTGCTCCCAACTGTTTTGAATACTTCGATAATAGGAAAAAGGCCCTATCATTCCTGACCGCTCGAACTCCTGCGTATAGAACTCCAAATCATCCGTTCTCAACCAGACCGGAAGATCGGCGGGCGCATGCATTTTGTCCCGCATTCGAGCACCAAACGGTATACTAAGGGCGCTCGCACGTATGATGTCCACTTGCGGTAAGTCCAAAAGGCCAGAAAAACCCGCAGCCTTCATACTCTCGCCTGAAAAGGCCCACAGAACGTCACGTATCCAACCACCCGAATCTTCTTCGAATTCCCGTATGGCCGGTGCCAGCGAACCAAAATAGTCCTGATAGAATTGTTGGTCTGGTCCAGCCAATTCTTTATGAATATCTTCTGGAGAGCGTTCACCGAAAGGAGAGCCAGGCAGAGCAATTAGCCCGCGCCCAGAGAAAGGAATTGCAAGCCCCACAACGCCACGGAAGATTTCAGGATGCAACCAGGCCGCTGTCCAGGCAATCATTGCCCCCCAGTCATGCCCAACGACAACGGCACTTGAGGCACCTAACGCCCTGACCACACCCACGATGTCCTCGACAACAGACTTGATCAGATAATATTCGGAGTCCAAGAATTTGGATGATCGCCCATAGCCTCTTAGATCAATGGCAACGGCCTGGTAACCGGCCTCGGCTAAAGCTGAAAGCTGGTGGCGCCACGAATACCAGGACTCCGGAAAGCCGTGAACGAGTATGACTAGTGGGCCTTCGCCTTCGCACACGGCGTGAATTCGGGCAGAGCCGACAGTCAAGAATTGTGAGCTTCTTTGTTGCATGATTTTTTCCGAAATCAGAAATCAAAATTGTCTCTGTGCGTCCGTGAAGGCCGGCTCCAAAAAGCAAGTCCGGAAAGCCCCTCGGGAGGTATCCTGCTGCTCCAAATAACTTGACAGCATAGCTCTCCGCCGAACTATTCAATTCTCAAAACGACATTGCCCGGCAACGCTCCGCTCTCAACCAGTTCATGGGCTTCCACGAGATTTGCAAAGCTCACCTTTTTTGCAATATTATGCAGGACGTTCTTGTCCTTAAGCATGTCTTGGAGCACCAACAGGGCTCTTTGCCTATCTGACCTGGATAATTTGTACACGATGAAAAAGCGATAACAGATATTGCGTCCGATTGACGGCGAGAAAGGTAAAGCGATTTCTTTTTGACTGCTGCCATAGATGACGGCCAGCCCCCCCTCTTTCATAATCGCCACGTCTGTTTGAATGTTGGCAGCCAGGTCTACTTCGATTATCCGGTCGACGCCCCGATGGTCCGTAACCTTGTTGATTTCTTCGACCAGCGTGTCTGTTTTGTAGTTGAATACAAAATCTGCTCCTGCGCGCCTCGCTAGGGCCGCCTTCTCCTCACTGCTGACTGTCGCAATGACAATTCTGGCACCACAAAATTTTGCCGCCTGAATCGCGTAATGGCCAACCGCACCTGCGCCACCCGCGACGAGGACAATCTGCCCTCGAACTCCTCCGTCAGTTGCGACGGCATGACAGGCGGTCATTGCAGGAATGCCGAGACATGCACCGTTCTCAAGCGCCAGCCCGTCCGGCATATGCTCGACCTGCTCAGAAGGCAGCACAACGAACTCAGCGGCAGTTCCATTGCTTCTGTTCCATGCGGCATTCCAGACCCAAACCGCATCGCCCGGCTGAAAATCGTCAACGCCATCACCAATCATATCAACCAGTCCGGCTCCGTCACTATGAGGAATGCGTGGAAATGGGATTGTGGAGGGGATGTGCCCACTGCGGGTTTTGACATCAGAAGGGTTCACACCCGACCATTTTAACCGCACCCGAACTTCGCCGGCCCCAGGCGCCGGCATCACCATCTCCCGCAGCGTCAATACGTCCGCAGCTGGCCCTGTATTCTCGTAGATATAAGCTTTCATGTTTTCCCTTTCTGGCGTCAATTCCAGATTCAAAAATTACTCATCCGTGGGCCGCCAAGACATTTGCCATTGTGGTGAGGCCGGATACGCGCCTACCGAGCAATGGCTGAAGTGATATCATTCAATACCTGCGGGTCATCGATCGTCGCCGGAACTACATAGTCTTGCGACTCCGCAATGCTCTTGATCGTTCTCCGTAGAATCTTTCCCGACCTTGTTTTTGGAAGTTGATCGACAACGATGACGCGCTTGAAGGCAGTTACCGGACCAATTTCGGTTCTCACCAAGTTTACGATTTCTCTCGTAATTTCTTCCTCTGCACGCGTGACCCCATCGTTCAAAACGATGAGCCCAATTGGTAATTCTCCCTTCAAAGAATCTGCAACTCCAATAACGGCGCACTCCGCGACATCTGGATGCGCCGCCACCACTTCCTCGATTGCACCAGTGGACAGGCGATGACCCGCAACGTTAATAATGTCGTCAACGCGGCTCATGACGAAGATGTAGCCCTTATCGTCTATATATCCGGCATCCCCGGTCTTGTAGTATCCGGGGTATTCCTCAAAGTATGATTTTAGAAATGCCTCATCGTCTTCCCACAGTGACAGCAAACACCCCGGTGGAAGCGGCAGCTTTATGACAATAGCTCCGTGCCCACCTTGCGGCATTTCAGAACCGCTCTCATCCACAATGCGAACATCAAATCCAGGCATAGGAACTGTGCTAGAACCATATTCTGTTGGCAGCTGTTCTATTCCCAACGGATTGGCTGCGATCGGCCACCCTGTTTCAGTCTGCCACCAGTGATCTACGACTGGCACATCAAGGAGACGCTCTGCCCACTGGATCGTGTCAGGATCTGCTCGTTCACCCGCAAGGAACAGCTGTCTGAAACCGGAATGATCGTAACCGGAAAATAATGAGCCTGCTGGGTCGACTTTCTTAATCGCCCTTAACGCCGTGGGTGCCGTAAAGAGCGTATTAACCCGGTGCCGCTCAATCACCCTCCAAAAGGTTGCAGCGTCTGGTGTTCCGACCGGCTTTCCTTCAAACAGTATCGTCGCACTGGCGTTAAGAAGCGGACCATACACAATATACGAATGACCGACGACCCATCCTACATCCGATGCGGCCCAGAACACCTCTCCCGGTTTGACATTGTATACATATTCCATCGACCATTTGAGAGCGACCGCATACCCCCCGTGATCCCTGACGATACCCTTCGGCTTTCCAGTCGTCCCCGATGTATGCAGAATGTATAGCGGGTCGGTAGACGCCACGCTCACACATTCGGCTCTCTCGCCAGCCGTTCTTGCGGTTTCAACCAGGGCGGCCCAGTCGAAGTCCCGCTCATGCTCAAGCTCGCACGTCCTGCTAGAACGCTGGAAAATGATTGAACACTCAGGTTTGTGCGGGCTGAGCCTGATCGCCTCATCAAGGAGAGGCTTGTACTCAACGATACGACCAGGCTCGAGCCCGCAGGACGCTGACAACACAATTCTTGGCGTCGCGTCCTCGATTCGAGTGGCAAGCTCTCTAGCTGCGAACCCCCCGAATACGACCACATGGACTGCTCCGATGCGCGCCGTCGCAAGCATCGCAATCACAGCCTCGGGAACCATTGGCATGTAAATCAAGACCCGATCGCCGGCATTCACCCCACGCTCTTTTAGCACGGTCGCAAGTATACCAACCTCATCGAGTAGTTCAGAATAAGTATACTTCCGCACCGCTCCCGTCATTGCGCTATCGTAAATCAACGCCAGATCATCTCCACGGCCATCGCGCACATGACGGTCCAAAGCATTCCAGCATATGTTGCATTCGGCGCCGACAAACCAACGGGTCGCATGATCTTTCGATTCTCTGAGTACGTCGTAAGGTCTATACCACTCCACGGCATGAGACGCTGCCTCCCAAAACTTATCAGGTGCCGATTCCCATTTCTGGTATGTCGTTCTATAACTTCCCATAAGAATGTCTTCCAATACTGCCGGGTCCGCCTTGCCGCCACTATGTTCTTTACAACCGCACAACCAGTTTCCGGCCTGTGACCAAGACGGAATAGTTCCAATTTTCTTCGGTGTGAATCGTAGCTCGGCAGCACGTGCGGGTTGGCAATCTTGATGAATGCCAACCCGAGAGTGACTAGCGTTTGTCTCTCAATTTATCGACGTCGAACAAAGAATTGTCCATCTGATCAACTTTCTCCCAATCCGACGACATGCTGAGTATCGTGTGCCGTTGTGAAATCAAGTTTGGAATAATCAGTGAACGCCACATTGCGCGTCCCGTTGTGGGCTGCCACCAGCGTGAATCGTCCCAAGTCCGCCATAGGTTACCCCGACGATCGTACATTTCCATCCACTGGGTATAGTAGAGTTCCTTATCTACCCAAATGCGTTTTTTGGAGTACTGGTAGCTGTTGGTGAGATCATCGATATCATAAACCCATACCGGCCTCAGCTCCATGTCAACAATTCCCGTCAAAGCGCAATGCGCCTCATCCGGACGATAAGGATCGTATGCTGCACCAACCTCCGGTGCGGCTAATACGAAGCCCTCTTTAACCATGGTGTACTTGAATTTGCGTTTATCAGTTTTGGTCCACTGACTACGCCATTCGTCCCAAGTGAGCTCCAGAGACGGAGCAATTGGATCTTGGCCATTGGTACCAGTAAGAGTGCGAGTACGACGGAGCGTAGGGATGAAAATCCTGAAGTTGTCATCTTTGTCAGCATCCGCGTACCGAAGTCGGACACCGGCTAATCCTCGCACATCCCTAGGCGAAGTTAGTAGCAAAGAACCCGCTTCGGTGACACCTTCATATCCCGGAACATTACCGAGCGGAGTTTTACCAACTCTACCCGCCATCTTGCGCCACCAAATATTGCCTGTGTAAGAGCGTTCGACCTTATTGCTGGAGCTACAGCCGGTCATCAGTACCGGGTTGAACCAGAGATCTTCTGTTCCCACGCCGTGCGCATTGAACAACCAGTTTAGTTCATCACCATTTTTTGGTGTCAGGAAAGGCAATCCGCTCTTTGTGAGAACGCCATTTTTTCCGTCCCTGTCTACCAGCTCACCCTTTTCATTAATCGTGAAGGGATCTTTGCCCAGCTTCTTGGTCGCATCGAGCAGAGCTTTCTGCATATAATAATGGTTCGTGGGAACAATGCGGATACCCTTGACACCCATCCACTCACTATTGAGCCGATCAATCCAGAACTTTGGAAGATAGTCTGACAACCAAGGCATTGACGCCAGGTTGTCTTTCGTGATGATTAACCCTGGTTTTAGCTCGCCCGGAATATCGGCGTCCTCTATGAGGCTCGAGGCCGTGTAACCTCTGAAATCCTTCCACTCTTTCTCAAGTTTTCGGGTCTCATCATTGTCAAGCATATCAGCCCAGGCTTTGTGTTCGGGCAAGCCCGTCTCCTTGGCAAACGCCTTCCAGCGCTCGATATAATCTTCTTGTGCATTCGCTACGGGCGTTGCTGCAGTCGCAACTGCCATAAGCGCCGTCGCTCCGATCAGAAAGCTTTTCAAGCTTAACCGTTTCATTTTCTTCTCCATCATCAAGAACCAGACATCTTTGCGTTATCGTTATGTTTCTCTAGAATTGGTAGGTCAGAGAAAACTCAACGTAGTCCGATTTGTTATAGAGCCCCAAAAGGCCCTGCTCATCCTTCCCGCTAAAGTAGCCCACTTCAATTCTGGGCTTCCAATTTCCTCCTCCTACGGAGAAATCTATTCTCTGCCTTATCGCAACGCCACCTTTATCCATGTCCCAGATCGCCAAGCCATCCAGAGTCACTTTGTCGTTTAAGAAACCCTTCGTGTACGTCTGAGTTATGAATTCCTGGTTCTCTTCAACATTTGTAAGCGCGTAAGGCGCCTGAAACAGGAGCCCATCAGCATCTTCGGTATGGATCTCGAAAAACTGAGTTGTCATAAAAATCGAACTGCGCTGCGATTCCCACCCCGGCACCCAGAAATTATAATCAAATCCGACCAGGACAGACAGCTGATCTCGTCTCGCGATTGTGTCGTCACGGGTAGTGATGAGAGCTGGTGTGCCGACGGTCATCCGCCCGGGCACAAAGGGGTTCTGAATCACCCCCTTGTTGAAGGGTTTGTCAAACTCGTATGCCGCCTCCAAACGCAGTACCGGAGAGACATCCTTTCTACCGAATCGGAACTCCGTCATATCGCGTGTGAATGAAAAACCGACGGTCTTTTGCCGGAGTGTGTAATCGAGGTCAAAATCTGCAGTAATAGAACACGGCACCCCTCCCGCCGCCGGATCCAGAATATCAAGGCAGCCGAACGGAATTAAAGGAAAGTCCCCTGGCGCCGCAGTCCCAGCTGCTAGAGACTGGATGAAATCAACGTACTGACCCGGCGCATTCATCGCACCTATGGTGGTTGGGAGATCAATGGGCACATTGACAACGCCCGCTGCATTTGGATCTCCGATAAATGTGCCAATATGAACTGTTGCACCGGTGTTGACGACGATCGGCAGATCCTGAAAACCGTAAAAACCATTAACTGTCCCCTGCCCGCCAAGGACATCGAATTTTAGCCGCATGCCGACCTCGGAATCTTCCCAGTCGTCTGTTTCCTTGTCCGACAGCTTTGCTCCCAACAAAGGCATTCCAAAACCGGACTGCCCTTCCACCAATCTCGGAAAGGGCAGTCCGAAGGGCCCTCCGGACGTGCTGGAATTCGGCGTGGGATTATTCACGATGAATTCGGAATGGCGTACCACCGGAGTGTAGATCACTTCCAGTGATGGATCCTTGAGTCCTAGCCCCTCAAAAGGAGCAGCCAACCCAAGCTGGTCAATATCCAAAGATAGGGCAGCACTCCACTGAGGTATCCGCAAATCCTCGGTGTCTGTAAATATACTCCTTTGGCGGAGATCCTGTGGGTTCAGAATATCAAGAAGGCGCAGACCATCTGCTTGCCCCCACCCTCGCTGAAACTTTCCGACTTTTAGAGACGCGCGTCCCTCTGAATCAGCAAACGCTATCGACAGCTCTCTAATCACATCCTGCTCGAAATCATCGAGTATGCGATTTTCTTCACCGCTATTACCAAACGGTTCAGGAAGCGTGAGCGCCCCATCCTGCGAGAGTAAAAAATCAAAGCGATCTAGAAACGGAGGGCCCTTAGTAAAGTCTTGCGTGCCAGGTCCGATTGAATCTCCGTCATCAAGATCATAGTACCAATCGCCGCGCAGCCAAAAATCGGAAACAACCGTCACATTGCTATTGGGAGTCCACTCAGCCTGAAGCTGCGCTACAAACTGGGAGGGCCCCACTCCAGTTCCACCACCATACCGGTCAAAATAGACGCCCGTCCCTTGCGTCAGACGTCCGCCCACCCAGACATTGTCGGGCAGGTTCAGCGCTTCAGCCAATGACTCGGCATTCGCTGCTAGCGGCATCATAAGGACTGTGGAAAATGCTGTAGCCCCGAGCAGGCATAGCTTTTGCGACTTAGTTTTAGTTTTTTTATTCTTGGTGTTCATCTTTCTCTCCCTCACTTTCTATTTTTTCCGATGCGCAGCCAGGCTCTATCGCCCTCAATCTAACCAACCATCGCCCTGACTATTTTCTTCTGTGTGCTAAACGGAAATCCCCGCGGCTTCAGCAAGCCGATTGCTGCAGGCACAACAGTGAGCGCCCCCACCATGTTGAACATCAAGATGATCGCCAACAGAACGCCCATCTCGGCTTGGAACCTGATCGGAGACAGGAAGTACCACGGCAATAGCGGCAGTATCATCGTCAGTGCCGTAACTATCACGGCAATACCAGACGTGTTGAACGCCCGGCCCGTCGCCTTCGCGAATTCATGGCCGTGCCTCATTTCGTCGCGTATCCGGTCTGCCATGTAGATGCTGTAATCAACACCACGGCCCAAACCCAACGCAGCAAGCGGGAGCGTATTCAAGTTCATCCCCACGTCCATAAGCGTCATTACACTCATGGTGATAAAGTGAGATGTCGTCAGTACAAGTATGATCACGACTGCAACTGCGGGTGATCGATATAGCCAGAGCAGGTTAACTGCGATAACGATGATAATGGCAATAAGGAGCACATTTTCTTTATGCTCGATCTCGTCGTTGCTCGCCTTAATTATGCCGATCTGTCCGCCGGCGAACCTCACACGCGGCTCCCCATCTGAAAACTGATAGGTGTTTAGAAATTCTTGGCCCGCCGCCATCAACGCATTCACGGTGTCAGCACTATGCTCCCCCGTATAAATTGAGAGCTTACCGATGCTCCATTCCGGGTTCGTATAGGCGGCAAAGTCTCCTGGCTCACCGCCAGACCGGAACATGTAAATGTTAAATCCTATTTCTTCTTCTGTATCAGGAATTGTTTGGTATGAAGGGCCCCCTTCCCACAAAACCATGTTGATATTTTTTACAATCGGAACAAGGCTCTGTGCGCGAGTTGCCGGAAGAACTCGTTCGTAAATATAGCGATCAAATGCTTCGATCTGATGATACACACGCGGATCTAGCATGATCTCTCCATCACCGGAGAAATAGGCCTGCATTACATCCGTACCGACACGGTCAAAGCTTGAGTTGATTTTTTTGACATCTTTGTTGTATTGGGAATCTTTCCACAGGATCGGGCTCCCTTCTGCGTCACCTATTTTTAGCCCCTGCGAAATGAAAATGCCCGCAATCAACGCAGCGACAAAAGCCGGGAGGAATACATATCTGGACGTTTTCAGCCCAAATATTTTGGCTAGTGCGGCTTGACCCGGTAAGGTGGTGCGGAATTTTGTCGGCTTCCGAAGGACCGCCATGAACGCCGCAGCAACAATAATTCCCGGGGTCAGCGTTAGAAGCCAAAACGTGCAAATGAAGGCAAGCGACTGTATGCTTGGGATAGTCACCAGAGCCAGAACCGTAAATCCAGCTGCATCGGTAATCACAGCCGCAGTGCTCGGGAACAGAAGGCGCTCAAGGCCTTCTTTTACTGCATCACGCATGGTGGCACTATTTTCGATTTCATCGAAAACGCGCGAAACGAATTGAACTGAATGGGATAAGACAGTGGCGAAGACGAAAAACGGCAGCAGGAGCAACAGGGGATCAAGATTGTAACCGACCAAGCCAATGACGCCAAAGCCCCAAATCGTGACAGCGAAGGCCACGAGCATTGGAACAGCAACGCCAACCCAGGATCTGAAATAGAAAAGTAGGACGGCAGCGATAGCCAGCACAGACGCCGCAAAAACCAACAGCATCTGAGGCAGATATTTCTTAACCGTACCCAGAAGTACGGGTCTGCCAACGACTGATATTTTTACATCTTTCGTCGAGAATTCTGATTTTAGATTGTCAATAAAGGCGACGAACTCCCGAGAATCCACCTCCTCTGAAAGCTCGGCAGAAATAAGCATTGAATGCTCATCCAGTGAAACCAATGAGCCGAGAAACTGCCCCCTGACGATTTGTTTGAAATGCTCCATATCAGACTCAGAGCGGGGCACTTCCGGCCACATAAGAGGACTAACCAGAATTTGCCCCTCCCCGCCGGCCACCGATCTCGTCTTCCGGAGATTGGCCGCCTCAAACAGAGGGCGGATATTGTTATCGTGAAAATAGAACTCGTCTGATACTTCCCGATACGTTTCAAGAAAGTCCGAATTGTAGATGTCGCCTGCTTTATTTTCGACTTCGACAAGGACATTATTGACTCCACCAAACTGACTCCGGAACTCCTTATAGAGTTCGACATTCGAATGGTTTGCAGGCAGCATATCTTCGAGAACGACCTTCAACGAGACACCTGTCACGCCGAAATAAGCCGCCCCCGATGTGACCAGAAAAGCGATTGCCAGAATGATTCTGGGAAATCTTATGACGAAATTCGAAATATAACTTACCACTGAATTTGAGCCTTTGATTGAATTTGCAACAAGCGAACTTCTCCTGTTACCACCGCACTAACGGCTCCGGATCTGAGACATCGAATTCGGTTTTTAGTACGGCACCGTTCGCCCCAACGACAATATACCATCCGTGTTCAGATGTTTTTGAGATTCCTCCGTACCAAAGGAATCCTGGCTTACTCTCCAGGGGCAGCAATTCCGATACAGGCAATCCAGCTTTTACACGGACCACCCCGCCCTGGCCTACGATCACTCCGTCACCATCTTGGTCTAATGTTAGATCGAACAAATGCGCATCTGTCCCCGAGGACAAAGCTGTGATCGTCGGGACACGGTCCTCTAAGCGTTCCGAGCCCTCTTCAACGTCACTGTCCGAACCAAATCGAACCATTGTAAGCTTGCCGCCAAGCCCAGATATTAGCGCCTCCGAACGCCATGCATCTACCGCTGTGAATGTGACCGAGGCATCGGGCGCGTCCAGCACCTCCCAGCTCAATCCATCATCGATTGACGACGCTATCAGGCCGAACTCCCCAACCAAAACCAACCGCCCGTCCTCGAGACGTGTAATGCCATTCAATCTCGGTAGATCACGCCCCTGATATCCGGATAACGCCTGAGTTTGCCACGTTTTACCGCCATCGGACGTGTGAAGCACTGTAGCCTCATGTCCGACGACCCAAGCTGTCTGGGCGTCGAGACAGTAGACATCTCGCAAGTTAATGCCCGGCTCAACATGCACAACTTCCCAATGCGCTCCCCCGTCTTCAGACCTCAGGATCTTGCCTCTACTCGTGACAGCAATGCCGACGGCCTCGTCCACAAAGTCGATTCGCCTAATTAAGTCCGTAAACGGCAAGGGCTCGCGCTTCCAGTGCCCTCCTCCATCCTCGGTCTTCAGTAGTGTCCCGTAGTATCCCCCCGCCCAGCCCACAGAATCAGAGACAAAATCGACGGCAAATAAATTATCAGGAACAAACCGTACACGTCCGTCAGTTGGCATCTCTATATTTGACCGAGGGCTTATGTCGGGGGGCGATAAAACGGCCTGCTCTGCCAGCGCCCCAGGTTGGGAGAAGTAAAGCACCCCAGCAGCAGCGGCAGCATGAGCGAATTTGAAGACCGGCAGGTTCATAGATTTGATCCAAAAGACCGCCAGCACTGCTGGCACAATTTCGACTTAGTTGGTGAACGCGTTCAGGCTGGGTCAGCCCACGCCAATACCGCCATCGGACAAGATGGTTGTGCCTGTGACGTATCGAGCCGACACCGGACAGGCAAGCAACGCATATAGCGCTACATGGTCTTCAGGCTTTGCGGCAAATCCGAGCGGTGTCATGCCCTCGAGAAGTTTGTCGATCTCTGGAATCTCAGCCATCTGGGACTTTGCGTGCTCGGATGAGGGCGACCCGGAAAGATTGGTAATCGTACCTCCTGGAGCTACGCCATTAACCCTAACGTCTGGCGCGACTTCCTTCGCAAGCTGCTTGATGAGTCCAATCACAGCGTGTTTCGATGCCACATATAGCGGACCACCTCCGCCCGTAAAAAAGCTTGAGCTAGAGGCCGTGAAAATTATGGACCCTTTAGACTGGCGAAGCGCAGGAAGACACGCGTACGCTCCGAGCGCGTACCCCTTTACATTCACACCAAAAATATCATCGCAGACTCTTTCGAGCTTTTCTTCATCCTGCGCTTCCAGAGGCGTTATAAAATCCCATATCCCTGCATTGCCGATAAAGGTGTTCAGTCCACCGAATCTCTCCACGGCAAGGGCCGCAGCGCGCTGATTGTCTGCCAGACTGCGCACATCCCCAATTACTGTTTCAACCTCAGCCCCGAACTCACCCCGCAACGAACTCGCCTGTTCGTCATTGACGCACAGAACACACAGTCTGGCACCTTCCTCGACAAAATGATGGACCACCGCCCGACCAATTCCCGTGGCTCCGCCCGTAATCAAAACGGAACTGCCGCTTAGTTTTGGCATATTTAAGTACCTCCCTAACAACCTTGCTTGAGGTGCAAGATTTTGTTCTTTTTTTGAGAAAAAATGATTTTTTTGATTGTGTCAATATTTATTTACGAACAGCGCGAGCTCAAATTCCGTAGCAAGGATCGAAATCTGCATGTGGCCAAAGGCAACTGTGCTATCGATGCCGCTGTTAATTTCGCCATACGGAACAGACGCCAGCGCAACTTAGTGCACCTGACTCCCGGATTGGAGCAGTGCTCGCCGCCCCGGATGTCGAAAAGCCATTTCCCGACTCCGAGATTTTTGTTCCGTATACTCGCTTATTTCTATCGGTTGTTCGGGAACGCTCAGAACGCAGTCCATGTTCCCACATGTCCGATTATTCGCGCATTGGCCGCTTTCGGGAATATTCTCGGCACATAAATATCATGGGTAGGCGTACAGAATTCCAATCCTGTTCCACCCGAGTGCTCAGATTCCATAAAGTTTCACAATGTGAGAGCGATGCCGCTCATTCGCATCCGGCCAGGTTGACGCGCAACCGGATCGCGGCACAACTCAAATGTGTCGTGTCAGGTTGAACTTCACTGCCATTCAAGGTCAGGGAACGTACAACAGATACGACAACCAGTCTGTTTCCTCCGGCGGAGCTAGGTCTCCGCCAAACTCTGGGAGCCTAAGCGGCTCCCATTTTTTTGAGCTCTCATCTCCACATGATCATGCGCCGGCCCCTAAAGTGGAAGAGATTGACTGCGCTACCCCGTTGAGCTGAATCAGGCGATCACGCTGTTCTTTAGGACTCGCCCACCTCTGGCTAGATGAACTAGAAATTGCGCCCACGACTATTCCCCGCGAACTGAAGACTGGCACAGCGATGCAATAAAGTGCGTTGTGAACCTCGCCATCGTCGACGCCGAATCCCTTGTTGCGCGTGCGATGTAGTTCTCGTTCGATTGCGGCTGGATCCGTGATCGTTTTATCCGTTAGCTTTGGAAAGGGCCCGCTGGATATATACGCCCGTTGCTCGTCGACCGTCATGTGCGAGAGCAACACCTTGCCGATAGCAGAACAGTACGCCTCCAGCTGCCCGTTCTCGCGCGTGAACACCTCCTCTCCTTCAAATACCGATTTCGCGAGGTAGGTAACCATGTCGTTCTCCAGAAGGCCAAAGTGGGTCGTGGTTTCCAACGCGACACTTAGTTGGTCCAAAAAGGGCCGTACTAGTTCCGACAGCACTGCATGTGGTGTGTACCCCTCCAACTTCTTCAGAAAAACTGGGTTGGGCAAATATCGTCCACGTCTGGATCGGCAGATGAGCCCGGCCGAATGGAGGGCATTCAGATGCCTGTACAGAGTCGATTCCGGCACCCCGAGCTGGACACTCATTGCGTCTGATTCGAATACACCGTCCTGCGCAACAAGTGCTCCGAACAAGGCCATCGCCTTGTCGAAGGAAGACATGGATCGTGTCACACGGATCTCCATTTATCACATTGTGATAGCAATTGGCCTGCCTCGGATTGCAGTGTCAAGTATATCGCGTAGTTAGCGATCTACATTCCAAGTTACTTACGGACGCGAACCAGACCATGATCTCCAGAGATGAAATTCAAAAGGCTGCGGATGCACTGTTCAACGCACACGCTGGACAAACCTACTGCGCGCCAGTGCGTGATCTCATTGGTCTTGATCCGCAAGCCGGATACGAGGTCCAGGCGATCAACACAGCCCGGTGGGTATCCGCAGGGCGACGGATTGTTGGCCGGAAAATTGGCCTGACGTCAGCGGCAGTCCAAAATCAACTTGGCGTAGACCAGCCCGATTTTGGCGTCCTCTATGCGGATATGGAATATTGCGACGGTGATGAAATTCCGTTGTCAGCAACTCAACAACCCAAGGCCGAGGCTGAAATAGCCGTTATACTCGGCAGGGACATCAACGCGCAGGATACAACGCCAAGCGAACTGATCCGAGCCATAGACCACGTCGTGCCTGCCATCGAAATTGTGGGCAGTCGTATCAAGGACTGGGATATCCGCATTTCGGATACGATCGCGGATAACGCCTCATCAGGCCTATATGTCCTGGGCGGTCCTGTTCGTGCACTGCATGGGCTTGATCTCGTCAATGCTGGCATGGTGATGAAATGCAATGGACGCCCGGTTTCATATGGCGCCGGCATCGCGTGCCTTGGAAATCCGCTAAACGCCGCACTCTGGCTCGCACGAAAATGCGCAGAGCTCGGAGCACCTCTCAAGGCCGGCGACGTCGTTCTGACAGGTGCTCTTGGCCCGATGGCCTCAATGGAGCCTGGTGATCTGTTTGAAGCAGATATCGAAGGTATTGGGTCGGTTCGCCTCGCAATTGCGGCGAAATAGGAGACATTGGAAATGACAACTCTCAAGAAGACCAAGGTTGCGATCATCGGATCCGGAAATATCGGAACTGACCTCATGATCAAGGTCATACGCAAGTCAAAGGGTCTCGAAATGGGCGCGATGGTCGGGATCGATCCCGACTCGGACGGCCTTGCCCGGGCAAAGCGCATGGGTATCGCGACCACGCATGAAGGAATTGAGGGTCTCGTTAAGCTCGACGTGTGGCCCGAAATCGGAATTGTCTTTGATGCGACATCTGCTGGCGCACACAAGCGGCACAATGAAGTCGTCACGTCCGCCGGAAAGGTGATGATCGACCTCACGCCTGCGGCGATCGGGCCGTATGTCATACCCGTCGTCAATGGTGACGCGCATCTGGATGCGTCAAATGTCAACATGGTCACTTGCGGCGGGCAGGCGACGATCCCAATCGTGGCAGCAGTAGCATCCGTCGCGACAGTCCACTATGCGGAGATCGTCGCTTCCATCGCCTCCAAGTCAGCCGGGCCGGGAACGCGGGCCAACATTGATGAATTCACCGAGACCACCTCAAAGGGTATAGAAGAGGTTGGAGGAGCCCGGAAAGGCAAAGCCATAATCGTCCTGAACCCGGCGGAGCCTCCGATGATCATGCGCGATACGGTATTCACCCTCTCTAGTGGCGCAGATGAGCCGACAATTGAGGCCTCAATCGAAGCAATGGTTGCAAAGGTCAATGCCTATGTGCCCGGCTATCGGATGAAGCAAAAGGTTCAGTTCGAACGGTTCGGCTCGAACAACCCGGTCAAGATTCCGGGCCTGGGCACGTTTGAAGGCATCAAGACCAGCGTCTTCCTGGAAGTCGAGGGTGCGGCCCACTACTTGCCTGCATACGCGGGAAATCTCGACATAATGACGTCAGCTGGCATTGCGACCGCTGAGAAGATCGCCGCGCAGCGGCTAGCCAAGGAGACTGCCTGATGGCGTTCGATCCAAAATCCGACAATCTTTACATTCAGGACGTCACTCTGCGCGACGGGATGCATGCGATCCGACACCAATACGGTATCGAGCACGTCAGCAAGATTGCCGCCGCCCTTGACCAGGCCGGGGTCGACGCAATCGAGATTGCACATGGAGACGGCCTGAATGGCTCAAGCTTCAATTATGGTTTTGGTGCCCACACAGACTGGGAGTGGATTGAAGCCGTCGCAGATTCAGTGAAAACGGCGAAACTGACCACGCTCCTCCTTCCCGGGATCGGAACGATCGAGGAGCTGAAGCATGCCTACAAGCTTGGCGTCAGGTCTGTCAGGATCGCCACACACTGCACGGAAGCCGACGTATCGAAACAGCATATCGGTGTTGCCAGAGATCTGGGTATGGACACGGTTGGCTTTCTTATGATGTCCCACATGGTTGAGCCTGAGAAATTGGCTGAACAAGCCGCCATGATGGAAAGCTATGGTGCCGAATGTATCTATGTCACCGATAGTGGCGGCGCGCTCGACATGGATGGATACATCGCACGGCTTCAAGCCTACGAAAAAGTCCTGAAGCCGGAAACTGAACGGGGTATCCACGCCCACCACAATCTGTCGCTTGGCGTCGCCAATTCCATTGTCGGCGTTCAACATGGCGCAAGACGCGTGGATGCTTCGCTGGCCGGCATGGGTGCCGGGGCCGGAAACGCACCGCTTGAGGTGTTCATCGCAGCCGCCGAGCGAAAGGGGTGGAAGCATGGATGCGATCTTTTCGCGCTCATGGATGCCGCTGAGGAACTTGTCCGCCCACTCCAGGACCGCCCCGTCCGCGTTGATCGCGAAACGCTCTCGCTGGGCTATGCCGGGGTGTACTCGTCCTTCCTCCGGCATTCAGAGAAGGCAGCGAAAGATTATGGGATCGATACACGTGAAATCCTGGTTGAACTAGGACGTAGGCGTATGGTTGGTGGCCAGGAAGATATGATCGTCGACGTAGCCCTGGATATATTGAAAGAACAACAATCCACTCAAAAACTTGCGACGTGAGCGACCAATCTTTATTGACTGTTGTCTTGCATCGCGGTCACGATGCGAGACTACAATCATCTATCTGGTATCAATCTCTCGATGCAGCCTGTTGTAATTGTGACGGCTGCGAGATTCAATCTGTCTGGACGAACGGCGCAGTCAGAACACGCTCAATCTGCTTATGTGCGTACAGTGCTTTTGGCTCGGTGAGCGCACTTTTTCATCGCCTTTTGACCTAAGCGAGCAACCTTGAAGTTTCCATGATAAATTGAAATTGGCACGCCTTCTGCATTCCCCTGACGCGGGAGGCAGATCCATGCTTGTTCACACGATAGAAGACCTGAACGATACCCTCGCCAGGTATGACTACACCGCCAATCTCTCACGCGGGAACTGGGCCTGGGAATTCGCCCGGCGCAATTCCGCGCTGAAAGCCGCCGCCTATGCTGCGCAACCTGACTTTGAAACAAGAACGGCATGTTGTGACATACAGCTTCTCCGGCTTTGCGAGCAGGACCGCCAAGCCGAAGACTGGGGACTTCTCTATTTTCCGAACCCAGATCAGTCGGCCCTTACCACGCATGTCTTCTGGTCCGACAAGACCTATCCCCGCAAGGTCGCCGTTCACGTGCGTGAAAGAGAGCGCGGCGAGATCGACGAAATCTTCGAAAAGAGCACGCGCCTCTGCAAGATCATCCATCTCGTGGATGCCTTCGAGCACGAACACATCCTTGTCAAAGGTAAGAAGTGCTCGATCCAGGTCAGGTGCAGTGGCAAGTCGCTCTTGTCCCTCGAGCCTGTAAAAATGGAATTCTCCATCTCGGGATTCAGCACAATGCAGGATCACGTGAATGCGCTGAACCGTGCCCAGAAGGTCTACGGCGACGACGACATGTCGCCTCCTGTCTGGTCACGCAAGGGCCTCGGCTATCGCAACGCTCTTGTCGCCTTGGATGCCCACGACGCGGGACTCACCTATCGTGAAACCGCGACGATTTTCTATGGTGAGAAGCGCATCTCGGAAGAATGGGGCGGACCGTCGTCCGCCATGAAGTCCGAAATGGCCCGCCTGCTCGCCAAGGGCCAGCGCCTTCGGGACGGCGAATATTTCTCCCTTTTGGAAGAGAACCTTTGACCTGCCCCTCCGCACATCGAAGAGCGCATACGACGTCATCCGGTCGAACGCTCTATTTCGATTAGCGGCTTACGAACTGGTAGACACCTCTTAGTATCTCAAAGCACTTGTAAGCATCGCCCCTCCCCCGCCTGCTGACGCGGGGCTGTCCGGGAGACGAGAGCCCTCCACCTCGTCCACGTCACCTGACCGGGCCCGGCTCGTCTCCGGTCACGCGGCCACCCGTTCGGGTCGCCGCGCGCTGCGGGGGCTCGCCGGC
>NZ_LADU01000067.1 GCF_000961795.1 Hyphomonas sp. BRH_c22 | reverse complement strand
GAGCCGGGTGCCGGTTCTGACCTTGCGAGCGTGAAGACGACAGCTGTACGTGACGGCGATCATTGGGTCATCAATGGCCAGAAAACCTGGACGACACTCGCCCAGTTCGCTGACTGGGGCTTCTTCCTCTGCCGCACTGACCCGAACGCGAAAAAGCCGCAGGAAGGCATCAGCTTCATTCTGGTCAACATGAAAACGCCTGGCGTTGAAGTGCGCCCGATCAAGCTGATCGACGGCGGACATGAGGTGAATGAAACCTGGCTGACAGACGTGCGCGTGCCGATCGAAAACCTTGTCGGCAAGGAAAACGAAGGCTGGACCTGCGCCAAGTTCCTGCTTGCTCATGAGCGTTCCGGAATTGCAGGCGTCGCGCGCTCCAAGCGCGGCGTCGAAAAACTCCGGGCCATTGCCAGCGAGGAACTCGTCGATGGCGAGCCGCTAATCAAATCCGGCGATTTTGCCCGCAAGATCAGCCAGCTCGAAATTGACCTGACGGCGCTGGAATTCACGGAACTGCGCACACTTGCCTCTGAATCGGCAGGTAAAGGCCCGGGACCGGAAAGCTCGATCCTCAAGATCAAGGGAACCGAGATCCAGCAGCGTCTGACCGAGCTGACGCTTGAGGCGGTGGGTAATTATGCCGAGCCGTACACAGCTGGCATGGAGCCGGACGGCTCCAACGAACGGGGAGTTGGTCCGGACCACTCCAACTTCGTGGCAGAGACATATTTCAACATGCGCAAGACGTCGATCTATGGCGGATCGAACGAAATTCAGCGCGGCATTATCAGCAAGATGATCCTGGGCCTTTAGGGCACACGGGGCAGGGAGAAAAGTACATGGATTTCAATTTCACCGAAGAGCAGACCATGATCCGCGACAGCCTTTCGAGGCTGATCCGGGAGCAGTATGATTTCGACACACGCCGCAAGGTCGTGGCGTCGAAGGATGGCTGGCGTCCTGAAATGTGGGCGCAGTTTGCCGAGCTTGGACTGCTGATGGCGCCGTTCAGCGAAGAAGATGGCGGCCTCGGCGGCGGCCCGATCGACGCAATGGTCGTGATGGAAGAGTTCGGCAAGGGACTGGTTGTCGAGCCCTACCTTCCAAGCGTCGTGTGCGGTGGTGGTTTTCTGAAACGGGGCAGCGATGCCCAGAAGGCTGAGCATCTGGCCGGCATCATGTCTGGCGAGCAGATTTTTGCGTTCGCCTATGCTGAACCACGTGGCCGCTACAATCTTGCCGATCTCGAGACGACCGCCAAGAAAGATGGTGCCGGCTTCAAGATCAATGGCCACAAGGCGGTTGTCATTGGCGCGCCATGGGCAACACATTTCGTGGTCACCGCCCGCACATCCGGCGGACGCCGCGATACCAAGGGTGTCACGGTGTTTGTCGTCGCGAAGGATGCCAAGGGCGTCTCGACGCGCGACTATCCAACGGTTGACGGACGGCGTGCGTCGGAAGTGTATTTCGAGGACGTGTCGGTTGGCGCGGATGCCGTCATCGGCGAAGTCGACAACGGTCTGCCGCTGGTGGAACTCGTGACGGACGAGGCGATTGCCGCCCTCTGTGCCGAAGCGTGCGGTGCGATGAAAGTCGCGCATGAAATGACGGTTGAGTATTCGCGCAATCGCAAGCAGTTCGGCGTTGCCATCGGCAAGTTCCAGGTCCTGCAACACCGCATGGTGGATATGTTCATGGAGCATGAGCAGTCTGTGTCCATGACGTACATGGCCACGCTGAAGCTTGATGAAGATGACGTCACGCGGAAGAAGGCCGCCTCCGCTGCAAAGGTACGGATCGGCCAGGGCGGACGCTTTGTCGGCCAGCAGGCGATCCAGATCCATGGCGGCATGGGCATGACCGACGAGATGGCCGTCGGCCACTATTTCAAGCGCCTGACCATGATCGATGCCGAGTTCGGCAATGTCGATCATCACCTGAAACGCTATACGGAACTGTCGGCCGCTGAAATGCAGGTTGCGGCTGAATAGCTGCGGTATCCGAAGCTAGACCGGGCGCTATCCGTACAGTTCCTGTTCCTTGACGGATAGAATTGACGTGAGAACGCCTGAATGGAAGACGGCCCTCAGGAGCCAGAAATTACGCTGGTTGCTTGAAAAGACCGCAATCAGTGTGCGGACCATGCAGTAGGCAATTTTCAGGATTGTCACACACAGTGAAACGGCCGCCTTGATGAGGGATAATCTTCCTCTTTCAAGGCGGCCGTATGTGATTCCGGACCTGAACCGCCGCTTTGCGATCCATGCGAAACCAAGGCGGGACGGATCAACAGGTTCGAAGACTTTGGCTGTGTCGGAAACGGCGAATTTGCCACCATCCCGCCAGGCCCGGAAGAAGAACTCAGTATCTTCGCCTCCGGTGCGGCCTTTTTCCAACAGGAAGCGCTGGTCGTGGAAGCAGGGGGCATGTATCTGTATAAGGGCGTTGCATGTATGGCCGGTCTGCACGATTCTATTGCGGGCTGTCGGCACATTGGAGTGATAATCTCCCTGCCTTATCCAGGCTGGCGCTGTATCGGGATATTCGGCAATGGCCGGTCCGAAGACAGCATCATAGGGCCCGGACGCAAGCAGGGCGTGCATATCAGCGATCCAGGTGGGCGGAGCCACCTCGTCATCATCGATGAAAGCCAGGAGATCGCCGGTCGCCGCGTCCAGACAGGCGTTCCGGGCAATCGAGATGTTCCGGCTGGGCGCATGGACATACTGGACCGGAACCGGCAAATCCTGCGCAATTCGGGTAACCAGTTCCTGCGCCGACGGCACTTCGTCATTGTCAGCGACGATAATGCGAAGGTCTGAGCCGTCAGGCAGGACCTGATGCCCGAGCGAGCGAAGCGTGTCTGCAAGGGACGCGCGGCGGAACGTGCAGACACAGATATCGATCAACAAGGTATTCTATCCTCAGTGTCTGCCCAGTCAATTTCCGTGGGTTCGTGCAACGGACTGTTCATCAGGGTGCGAGTTTTGTGCCAGATGCAATGCGCCCCGACGGCCTTTCAAACAGAGTGTGTACCCAATGCATCCGCGACGTGGTCGGCGATTGCAAGCGAACTTGTAAGACCGGGGGATTCGATACCAAACAGATGAACGAGCCCGTCATGGCCGTGAAAAGCCGGGCCGTCGATCCGGAAGTCAGCGGAAGGTTCATCTGGACCCGTCAGCTTGGGACGGCATCCTGAATAGTCCGGTACGATCGCACCATCGGGCAGGCCAGGCCAATAGGCTCGCACGGCTTCATAGAATGACGCAGAACGCGCGGCATCCACGCGGTAATTGACTTGGTCGGGGTCATTGTGATCGAGCCATTCAACGTCCGGCCCGAAGCGCATTCGTCCGGTCATATCCAGCGTGACGTGAACGCCCAATCCGCCGGCAACGGGTACAGGATAGATCAGCCTCGAAAACGCAGGGCGCGCCTGACAGCTGAAGTAATTGCCCTTGGCGAGCGCAAATATTGGCAGAAGGGACGTGTTATATCCCTCCATCCGTGTGGCCAGGCGATGTGCGTACAGGCCAGCGCTGTTAACCAGATGACGGGCAATGATTGTGTAGGGCTCCCGTCCGCCTACACTCAGTTCGAACCGGCCATTTGGCAGGATCCGCATTTCCAGCACCGGCGCGTCTAACAGCACATTGCCGCCGTGATCCTCGAGATCGTTCCGGAGGGTGGCCATGAATGTGTGGCTGTCGATCAGACCGGTTTCTTCGGACAGAAGCGCCGTATCGCAACGGAGATCGGGTTCAAGTTCTCTTGCCTCGTATGCGCTGAGCATCCGCAAGCCTTCCACGTCATTTTGCCGGCCTTGAGTGAACAGGGATTCCAGCTTTGCTTGCTGACTGGGATCTGTGGAGACAATCAGCTTGCCGGTGCGTTTGTGCGGGATGTGGTGCTGCGCAAGGTAGGCGTAGAGCTTGCGCCGGCCAGAAACGCACAAGCGATGGCGCAGACTGCCCGTCGGATAGTAGATGCCTGCGTGGATAACTTCGCTGTTGCGCAAGGACGTTCCTGTGCCGATCGCCCGCGCAGACTCAAGGACATACGTTTCGTGCCCGCGGCGAGCCAGTTCGGCGGCGCAGGCAAGCCCGATGGCTCCCGCGCCGACGACGATCATGTCGACTTCCGTCATTAAACGCTGTCCCGCGCGCAACGATGAGGTTCGGTGAGGCGGGTGAGAGGGGAGATCATGAATTATGCAAACGCTTGTTAACAATACGAAATGAACCGATCTTCAGTTCGCATTCCTCCCGATTTCTGGAGGGTCTCAGGGTGACAGTAAACCATGAAGCGTGTAACATTAACCTTCGGTGAGCATGTCGCAATTCTGGACGTTTTTCCTTGGGCTCGACCTCAAGCCGTGATGTGTGAAGGCTTGAATGCTCCGCGCATATGAAACGGTCGGGATAAGCGCAGACGATTTGGCGACACACATAGAATGTGGGTGGGGATGACAGAGAAAGTTTCAATACCGGGTAGTTTTTTCCTGATTTCGGGACGGCGCAGCGACGACCCGCTTCCCCGGGGGTGGCTGATGCGATTGATGAGGAGAAATGCGCCAATCCTCGCAATTTCAGCTATCGTATTCAGCGCATTTTCATCCGTTTCGTGCAAAGAGACTATTCGAATTCGCCGCGTTTGCGACAGTCTGGTGCGTGCGGTGACTGCGCTGGCAGTCGGGGCGCAACAACAGCAGATTAACGGCAAACATGGTCCATGGCTTGCAGCGCGCGGCAAGCTGTTTTGAACTGACACAAAACCATAATTTACCAAGGGAATTGCATTCATGTCGAAATTCAAGCGTTTTTGCCTGCTGAGCGTTGCTGCCAGCAGTGTGATGGCTGCAAACGCAGCCGCTCAGGGCCAGAATTACTATAGCCGCGACAAATACGAGTCAGTGCTGGATCGTCGTCAACCCGCCTACGATCCCGAGCCCATTCGCCTTGGTGCATTTCTGGTTAATTCCAATGCCAGTGCCTCGCTGACCTATGTCGACAACATTCGTGCGACAAACTCGAATGAGGAATCCGGTACCCTCGCCCGGCTAGGCATGGAAGTTGCCGCTCGCACGAACTGGAATGTCCACGAAGTGGGCGTGAATTTGTCAGCGTTTCGCAACGAATACCTTGAAGGCAACGACGAGTCTTCGAACGATTTGCGCGCCCGGTTGCGTGGCCGGCTGGACGTTAACCGTAATGTGTCTGTTGGTGGCGCCGTGTTCATTGAAGATCGGGTCGAAGCTCGAACGGACCTGGCCAATGCTGACGGTCTTGATCGCCCAATCGGAATAACGCGTGTTGGCGCGTCGGTGAATGCGAATTACCAGAGTGACCGGTTCCGCTGGACCAATTTCGTTGAAGTGTCACAAGAAGATTACGAGGATGGCCGCCAGGCGGCATCCGGGATCCTGGTCGATCAGGACTACCGCGACAGAAGTTTTACGGTCGCTCGATCCCGACTGTCTTATGCAGTTTCGCCAAATCTGGCCGTGTATACGCAAGGATCGATGGTTGATCGCTCTTATGACCAAGCTCAATTGCTGGGCGGTGCATTACGCTCGCGCGATTCAAGTGGTTACACGGTGGCCGCGGGTGTCGATTTTGAACTCAACTCGCTTGTCCGAGGTGATATTGCCGTCGGCTACCTGAGCGAGGAGAAGGATGACGATTACTTCAAAGACGTCGATGGCGTGTCGGTGGATGGCCGCATGCAATGGTTCCCGAGCCGGCTGACAACGGTTGGCTTTACTGCAGGGCGCCGGGTTGTCGATATCGGCGTGATCGATTCACCGAGTGCACTTCAAACCAATTTCGGTGCGCGCGTTGACCATGAGCTTCGCCGCAACGTCATACTGAGTGCAGCAGGCAACGTTTCGAGCTATGACTATCAGGAAATCGACCGGACCGACGATGTAAACGACCTGTCGCTGACGGCGGCGTACAAGTTGAACAAACGCGTTCATCTCGAAGCCTTCGCCCGGCACATAGCCCGCGATTCGAGCGGAGGCGGCGTCTTTGGAGACCCTTCATATGACGTCAATCAGATTGGCGTTGGTCTGAAACTTTATCCTTAATATCCCTGATACGTCCTCAGCCCGGTTTACGGCTGAGGCAAAAGTGAATGGTGTAGTGCTTTGACCAAGACGTTTAGTCTGGAAATTCCCTCGCAAGCTGTATCGCAGGGTGGCGATGCCCGCAGCGACATGCCGATTGACTTCAAGGCGTTGGTAGGCACCGTCTATCGCCGCCTCTGGATCATTGTGACCGGCTTTGTCACGACATTCCTGCTTGTTGCGTATGTGACCTTCACGCAGACGCCAATCTACAAAGCAAATGCGATCTTGCAGCTCGATACGAACAGGGAAAACGTCATTGATCTGGGCAGTGTGCTCGGCGGACTGGCTACCAGTACGGCCGTGATAGACACGGAAGTTCGCGTGATGGGCTCAAAGTCGCTTCTTACCAAGGTTGCGACGAAGCTGAAACTTGTGGAAGATCCCGAATTCAACTGGACCCTCGTCGAGCGTAAGCCGAGCATGCTTGATCAGGTCAGGTCTTGGACGGGCCGTGCCGAGAAGGATGTGACGCCCTATGCAAACCTCAGCCCTGATGAACGCGACTCGGCCATTCTTGAGTCAGTTGTCCGTACCTTGGTGGGCAAGGTAAACATCAGTCGCGTCGGGACAACCTATCTGATCAATGTCGAAGTGACGAGCAAGACACCCGAAACGGCCGCGCGGATCGCTAATGCCGTGGCGGACCAGTACCGCGTCCAGCAGTTGGATTCCAAACTCGAAGCGACCCGGCGCGCGACAGCTTGGCTATCCGAGAGAGTGGCTGGTTTGCGCGATGAAGTGGAAGCGAAAGAGCAGCGCGTGGAAGAATTCCGGGCAGCCACCGGGCTATTGTCGGCCCAGGGCGCGACACTTACCGAGCAGCAAATTGCCTATAATACCAACCAGAAAAGCGTGCTGGAAGCCCAGCTGAACCGTGCCCGTGCCCGTTATCAGAGCATGAAGCGGCAGATCGACAGTGGTGCAGGAATCGATGCTATCGCTGAGGTGCTGGATTCTCCCGTCATTTCGAGCCTCAAGGCCCAACGCGCACAAATTTTGCGGCGCGTAGCTGACCTTGAAACGACTCTGGGTCCAGCACACCCCGAGCTCGTTGGCGCACGCAACGAGGCGGCTGACATCGAGCGCCAGATAACGGCGGAAGTAAACCGGATTGCGACAAATCTTGAGAGCGAACTAAAGGTTGCTCAGGACCAGATCAACAGTATCAATTCCAATATCAGCCAGTCGACAGCGCAGCTGCGTGGCAACAATATCAACCTGGTGCGCCTGCGCGAACTTGAGCGTGATGCTGAGACAAGCCGGGTGCTCTATGAAGAGTTCATCAGCCGCTCGAAGGAGACACGCGAGCAGGACGACCTGATTCAGGCCGATGCCAACATCCTTTCGACAGCGTCCGTGCCCGGTGCGCCGAGTTCACCAAAAAAGCTGCTTAACCTGATTATCGGTTGCCTGCTTGGCGGCATCATCGGTGGCGGCCTGGCGCTTATCGCCGAAGTATTCGACATGAAGATCAGTTCGGCCGAAGACATAGAGCGCAAGCTGGGTGTGAATACGATCGGTTCGGTGCCCTTGATCCGCAGCACGAGCCTGTTGCCCTTTTCGCAGGTGAACCCTGCCGACTTCCTCGTGGACAATCCGCTCTCCGCGTTCGCAGAAAGCATTCGCTATCTTCGTGCTGCAATTGCGTTTTCTGATATCGACAGCGAGACGAAAACAGTGGCTGTGACGTCGTCTCTGCCGGACGAAGGCAAGACAAGCCTGACTTTGAGCCTTGGCCGGATGTCCGCAATGTCTGGTTCCCGGACGCTTGTGATAGACGGTGACTTCCGCCGCCGGCAGTTGACTGAGGCCGCCGAACTGTCTCCTGAAATTGGCTTCATCGAACACCTGTTCGGTGCCGGACAGCTGTCGGATGCGATCTGCAAGGATCACAGGAGTATGCTGGACATACTTCCGCTCTCGAAATCAGGTCATGTGCCACATGACGTCTTTGGTACGCGGGCATTCGATGACCTGCTGGCGCGCCTGCGTTCTATGTATGATCTCATCCTGATCGATACTGGACCTCTCCTGTTGATGGCGGAAGCCCGCGTCGTTGCGGGCAAGGCCGACAAGACGATCCTCGTCATTCGGTGGCGTCGTTCGCTTCGGTCTGCGGTGAGGCAGTCGCTACATTTGCTGAAGTCATTCAATGCGGATCTTCTTGGTACGACGCTCAACATGGTCGATCTTAACCGCCGTCGTCATCACAATGATCCCGGCGCGACTTACAAGGCATACAGCAAGTATTATTCGATGGAGACAAAGCGGTCTTTTTTTGGATGGAACAAGACGCCAAAGGATAACTTCACGAAGTCAACCGCGAACTACATTTCGTCTTCGGTGAAAAGCAAAAAAGTGACATTTAGTGCAGAGCCACAGAAAGAAACCTCAGGGCACTAAAGTAGGTTCCTGTGGGGTTTCCGAAGCCGCATGCCCTGGGAACGTCAAAATCGCACTCGGTCATGCGTAAGGTAATGCAATGATCAAGGTGGCATTTTTTGGTCATGATGCGGGTGATGCGGCAGTGCGGCGCCGCGTCCGCGCAATGAGGGATGGAGGTATACGGGTCGTCGGATTCATGATGCGTCGGCAAGACAACGATGCGCCAGAATGGGTTAATATCGATCTTGGCGTCACGCGCGACGGCGCGTTCCTACAGCGGATCGTGCGAATATTTTCGGGCGCGCGCATTGCTGTCGATTCGAGAGATGAGCTTGCGAAAGCTGACGTCATATACGCGCGCAATCTGGACATGCTTGCTTGCGCATTCCTGGCGAAGCTATACGCGAAGCTCGATACTCCAGTGATCTATGAAAGCCTTGATGTACACCGTCTGCTGACGCGCCCTGATTGGATTGGTAAGACCTTTCGGGGGATTGAGAGGCGTCTACTTCGCCGCACGATCGGCCTCGTTGTGAGTTCACCTGGGTTTCTTCGCAATCATTTCGAGAAGCACTATTCTGGTCTGTATCAGCCCTACTTGGTCGAGAATCGCCTGGCGGCAGCGAGCGACTTCGGGCCACGTCCGGATCCGGTTGACACTCGTCCGCAAGCGTCAAATCCAGATGCGCCACTCAGGCTGGGCTGGGTCGGCAATTTGCGATGCCAAAGGTCATTCGACTTATTATGCGCGTTGGCCGATCGCTATCCGGACCAGCTCGATATCAGGCTGCATGGCCAACCGGCCCGAATAGAAATCCCTGTCTTTGAGCCTGAAATTGATGCCCGCGCGAACATGTCGTTCGGCGGAGCTTACCGGTCGCCCGAAGATCTAGCGACCATTTATGGCGGATTGGACGTGGTGTGGGCAGGCGACTTCATGGAAGCGGGCTTCAATTCCAGCTGGCTGCTACCCAACCGGATTTACGAAGGGGGTTACTATGCTACCCCAGCGATTGCACCGGCGGGCACCGAAACGGCAGCATGGATCAACCGACATGATTGCGGAATATCCGTCGAAGAACCGCTGGATGAAACCTTGCCTGAACTATTTGAAGGTATTCTGAACGATCAGAGCAGGTTGGCTGCCTGTCGGAGCCGGTTGCTTGAGATGCCAGATGACGTGTTTATCGAGCCGAACGGGTTTTTTGTGGAGGTATTGGAGCGAGCATTAACCACGGCACGCTCAAAATGAACATGGTGCAGCCCATTCAGGTCAACGACAAGCAAGCGCTGGAGTTTGCGAATCTCTACAGCACGGGCAGCAAGGCACCCGTCTGGGAACAGGCGCTTGTGACATTGTGGTTCTTTGTCACCTATTTGCCACTCGATGGCGTCACGCCTATTCGCTACATGCTCGTTCTGTTCTTTGTCGGCATTACAGGAATTTACTACCGAACGATCGTGCCAGTGATCCTGAAATCCTGGCCCTTGTTCCTGTTGCCTATTTTCGGACTACTTTCATTTACATGGTCGGGTTACCCGTCTGATGCGATCCGGTCGGGGGTTTTGATGCTCCTGACACCGTTGACGATCGTTGTGATTGCGGCTCGGCTAAATACGCGCCAAGCGCTTCGCTGCCTCATGTTTGCAGGCATGATAACCACAATCTACTCTGTCCCTCTCATGGACACATTCATCTTTGGCGGGCCGTACGAGTCTAAAAATCTCTTCGCCATACAGATGCTATTCGCCATGCTGTTGAGCCTGGTTACAGTTCTGAACGAAAAAGAGTTCTTGTGGATCCGCCTGTTGGCATTGCCGTTCGTGCCGGTCTGCTTTGTGTTCCAATATATGGCCGATTCTGCCACGTCCCTGGTCTTTGCGGTCGTGGGCATCCTCGGTCTGGTAGGCATGAAGTTTTTCTGGATCAGCATAAGCCGTATTCGTCACTTGCGCTCATCAATGATGATGCTCGCAGGGGTCATCGTTCTGATAACAGCGATCATCATACTCAATATGCCTGAGAACACGATGATGCAGGACTTTCTTAGACTTGTAGGCAGGGATTCCACATTTTCCGGTCGGGCTGAGATCTGGCGGCAGGCAGAACTGGTGAGTCAGGAGCATCCATTCATTGGTGTCGGATTGGAAGGTTTCTGGCAGTATGACGTTGGCATGGCGCAAACCATCAACGAGAACGACTTCAAGCCATTCGGCACCAAGCTGACATTCCACAATGCGTATTGGGAAGTGCGAGTGCACCTGGGGTATATCGGTCTGTCACTGTTTCTTCTGCTATTGGCCTGGTGCTTTTACCGCGCCTTGCTGAATTGGTTGAAGGCGCCGACGATGGACCATTCCGCCCTGCTGATAACCAGTGTGATCATTCTGTCATCGACCTTCACGGAATCCTATATCTGGAGTACGTTCAACACGTTGGTGAATCTGTACTATTTTGCGGCTGTGACCACCTTGGGAGCCAGTGAGCGAAAGTTCGAACGCCGCGTACCCGTCATCCGGCGGGAAACGGTCTGACGCCTCTTTCCGCGCCATGCCCACGGGTGTTCGCTTTCAGCGGATCGTGAAACTTGGGAGAGGTCGAAATCTGACGCGATTCAGACGCATTCTTGCCCGATTCCAACCCCAAGGTTTGATATCTGCGCGCGAAACAAGTGATGTCGCTTTAAGCTATCGTTAAAGTTGGATGGTCAGAACAGATAATGATGACACCCACCCCAGCCTTCCCGTCCCGCAGGACTTCCGTCGAGTATTCGCTCGAAGCGCAGATGCGTGGCGACGGGGCAGGTTACAGGGGGGAGGTGGACAGTAAATGGCCTATATGGGCAAGGCTCGTCGTAATCGTAGGGATGAGCGCCCTACTTTGGGCAGGAATCATTTCTGGCGTAATGGCCCTGTTCGGCTGAGGCGATACCTAGCCAAGGCTACAACGAACCACCGTTGACCGACCAATGAACGCCTTTGTCCGAACATTGTGAACCTGCGTCTCCCAAAGCTCGAAAACTCACACAGTAAATGGTTGCGCGGGTCTCGTCTTCAAATTCGGGGGGACCGTGCCATCCATACTGCGCTTTGGAACCCGTCCAGATATTCATTATGATGCGACCGCGTGTTTGCGGTATTTGCCTTTCGGCAGACGTTACGGTTTTCACGAGCTTTTCATCGACAAACCAGCTGACCGAGTCTGGCTGCCAGTCGAAAGCATAGAGGTGGGGGGCGTCGGAAGCGTCAAACGGCAGATCGATATAGATTGAACCTTCGGTTTCTCCATTCGCAAAAATATTCGCGTGAAGCCGATGCGTGTCGTTGCCCAGAAACTCGATGTCAATTTCGTCGTGCGGGTCTCCGAAGGTCGAGTCAGTGTGAGTGAAGAAGGATGAAACAACGCCAGATCCGGATGCCGCCTGCATCACGACTTCATAGTGGCCAAATCCATAGAAGCCGGTCTTTTGGACTTCGGCGCCCGAAAATGGTTGGTGGTCGACGGGTTTGCGATTGATTTCCAAGGAAATACTTGGCGCATGGTATCGAACGTTTTCTTCCACCCAACCGGTCCTGAAGAATGTGGAAGGGAACGTGAAATCTGCAACATACCAGTCTGTTTCGTCAAAGCCGTCAGCAAACGACAAGTTGAAAGACTTGTTGTCGCCACGATCAACGATGACCCTGGGAGATGGTCGAAGCCTAGCATATGTCGCGATGCTCATCGCAACCAGGAGCGCTAGTACTATGCATACTGCGATGACGTTCCTGATGCGATTTTCGGATAGTCGATCCATGCTTGTGGGCACCTGTGTGACCGGTCAGATGGGACGATCCTATCGTGCGCCTTCGGATTTGAATACGGCTGGCACCGTCAGGAGAACGATCTTCACGTCGCCCCAAAAAGACCGGGTACGAACATATTCCACGTCGATCGCGACCCGCTGTGGATAAGACGTGTCGCTGCGACCCGTCACTTGCCACAGGCCCGTGATGCCAGGGCGCACAGCGCAGTACTGCCGGAAGTTCTCGCCGTATTTGGGTATTTCACTTTCGACGATTGGACGAGGCCCAACCAGCGACATGTCACCGCGCAGGACGTTGTAAAGTTGGGGCAATTCGTCAATCGACGTCTTTCGAATGAAATGACCGAGTGATGTGATGCGAGGATCATGGGTCAGTTTTTGCGACTCTTCCCATTCGCGCCGAGCAGCCGGATTATTCTCAAGAAGGTGTTCGAGCCGCTCTTGCGCATCCGGTACCATTGAACGGAGTTTGAAACAGTTGAATGTTTCGCCGTTCAGTCCGAAACGCCGCTGGGCATAGAAGGCCTTGCCACCATCCTGCATGCGGATGGCGACGGCAATGGTGAGTATGAGCGGCGCAACAAAGAGGAGTGCCGATCCCGCGACAAGGATATCAAACAAGCGCTTGAAAAAGAGGGCATGGTCGTCAGCGACCGAGGTTCGAAGGCGGGTCGCTGCGTAAGCGGTGGCTTCTGCCTGCCTCGACGATTTACTTAGTCTCAAGCCCATTCTGGTCCCCTGCAATCAACTAGCGGTTTGCTCACGATGCCGCGTCCACTCGACCCGTTTGCAATTTTCTTACCGCGTTGGAGGCTCAGGCTTATTGCGTTCGCCCCAACCAACGCAATCCTTATAGCTCTATTTTCGCGATTTATTAACTCTTCGCATGCATTTTCCCCTCTTGGGCGAAGTATTAGATAAATATTCATTCACATTAGGCTTTTGGCGTATTTTTTCGTATCGTTGTGATATGTAAGTATCAAATCGCTGACCTGAAATGAAACACGCCCGTAATGATCGATTGATCATCGCGGGCGCAGACGTCTCGATTATCTTTCAGATTTTTCAGTCGAGCCCTAGAAGATGCGCTCTCCAATCCGGAGCGTATCGCCAGGTCTCACGACAGTGTTTGTGTCAAGCTTGAAAGCCGCTTCCTCATTTCCGTCAGCGCTTTTGATAAACACGACCTTTTTGTTGGCCCGATAAGTGAAACCACCTGCTGCTGCTACAGCATTCAGCACGGTTAGCCCGGAATTGAATGGATATTCCCCAGGGCGACCGACCTCGCCAAGAATGTAAAACGGACGATAATTGATCACTTCGGCACTGACCTTTGGATCGAGCAGAAAGCCGCTCGACAGATTGGTCGCGATCTTGGTTTCGAGTTCCTGTGTGCTGATGCCGACAGCCTCCACCTGCCCAATCAGTGGCAAAGAAATGGCACCCGTACCATCCACGACGAACTCCCCCGACAATTCGGGTTGGCCGAACACATTGATACGCAACTTGTCGCCCGTGCCTAAAGTATAGGCAGTATTCGTCTGAGCGGTGGCCGATGCCGTCGGGTCGACGACTTGGCGACTCACGGGGCCTGTCGATTGGCAGGCCGTGGCAAACATGAACATGGCTGCAGTTGCCATGAGCGAAATAGAACGAAGCAGCGACATATTTGAAATCTCCAATCTGTGGCGACGATTTGAAGCCAGAGTGTTTCAGTCTGACACAGTCACGTGGTCAGGAAAGTTACGTCCTCACCAATGAGTTTTACGGCCGAGAGCTTACCGCTCAGGAACGCACCCGTGTCCAGACCAATACGGCGATTGTCCCGGTAGACTCCCTCGGCGGGCGTGTGTCCATGAACAATCAGATGCGAAAAATGCCGAGAGTCGTCAAGAAATTCGTCGCGGATCCAAAGCATGTCGCGCGTGCTTTGCTCGTGCATTGGTTTGTCCGGTCTGAGGCCCGCATGAACGAAAAAATAGTCGCCAGCGGAATGGTAAGGCTTGAGCGCCTGGTAAAACGCCAAGTGGTCCGGCGGCAGGCGCTCGCGGAAGGCTGCCCATAGCTTGCTCCAGGCCGCCCGAGCATCAGCCATCGCCTCATGGGATCCTAGGCTGCCACGCGTGTTCGGTGGCTGGAAGCCGTAGGAATAGAGTGTCTCGCCGCCGCCATAGCGAACCCATTGGCTGCCGAATGACTCATCGTCGAGGAATTTTAGGAGGGCCTCTTCATGGTTACCCATCAGGAACACTGTCTCGAACTTGCCAAGGCGGTCGCTCAACAACAGTTCAATCACATCGCGAGACTGCAATCCGCGGTCGATATAGTCTCCCAGGAATACGATTGTCGCGCGCGTACCATTGGGCAAGTTGGTCGCATCTTGCTCGATCTCGACGATCAGGCGTTCCAGCAGATCGCAGCGGCCGTGAATATCGCCGATAGCATAGATGCATTCGCCTTCCGGCGCTGCTGTCACCCTCGTGATGTTCGCA
>NZ_LADU01000068.1 GCF_000961795.1 Hyphomonas sp. BRH_c22 | reverse complement strand
CAGCGACGGGGGCGGCTCCATCCGCATCCCGGCGGCCTGCTGCGGCCTGTTCGGCCTCAAGCCCTCACGCGGGCGCATCCCGATGGGCCCCGGCCGCACCGAAGGCTGGAACGGCCTCTCCACCGTCCACGCCGTCAGCCGCAGCGTGCGCGACAGCGCGGCCCTGCTGGACGTGTCCCACGGCCCCGAGGTTGGCAGCCGGTACCATGCGCCGCCCCCGTCCCGCCCTTTCCTGGCCGAACTTGACCATGATCCGAAGCCCCTGAAGATCGCCCTCTGGCGCAATGCCCCGAATGGCACCCAGCCGGATGCCGACGCGGAGGCCGGCCTGAAATTCACCGCCGAACTGCTTGAGCGCCTTGGTCACACGGTCGTGGAAGCCTCGCCCGAAATGGATGGCGCCGCGCTCGGCAAGGCAGCCCTGTTCACCATTTCCGCCAATATCGCCGCCATGGTCGATGAACGCGCCAGAACGCTCGGGCGCAACATCCGCGAGGACGAGCTGGAACCGGTCACGTTCCAGATGGCCAATCTCGGCCGCACCGTGCCCATGGTCGAACTCGCCCATGCCAACAATACGTTCCAGACCGCCGCCATTGCCTATGAACGCTTCCTCGATGCAGGCGGCTTCGACATGACCCTGTCGGCCACGCTGGCCCGGGCGCCGGAAAAGCTGGGCGTCATGGCCCTCACCGCGCCGGACACGATGGGGGAGGCCGTGCAGACCTTCGCGCCGCATTGCGCCGTGTTCAACCAGATGGGCGCCCCCGCCATGTCTGTCCCCCTCCACTGGACACAGCCCAACCCCGCCGCACCCTCCGGCCTGCCTCTCGGCATGATGTTCGGCAGCCGCTACGGCACGGAAAGCCTCCTGCTATCGCTGGCCGGGCAACTCGAACGCGCCGCGCCCTGGGCGCATCGGAAACCGCTGGTCTGGGTGGCATGACGCATTGTTTTGATTGCCATTCCCCTGCGAATTGTGGGAATCATGATTCTTGAGCCACTTGACCGCCGGAAGGACATCGCATGCTGAAATCCCTCGCTATTGCCGCCTTGGCTGCATTCGCCGCCTCTACCGCCTCAGCCGTTCCCGCAACGCCGGAAGCGGTCGAGGCACTGCTGGAATCCATGAACACGACGGATATTGTAACCGAAACCATTGACGACACGATCGTTCGTATCGATGCGACCCGTCAGGGTTACAATTTCACGGTCCGCCTGATGGATTGCACCGACGGCACCAATTGCGTTTCATCGATGATTTTCGCGACCTTCAACATGGACGCCCGCCCCACGCTCGCAGACTTTACGCACATCAACCTGTATAATGACAATTACCCCTTCGGACGGGCATTCCTGATCGGTGACACGGAAACAGACGGCTATCTGGTCGGCGTCGATTATGCAGTCAGCATGGCCGACGAGAACGTGCTCGGCGCGGACGAAGTCGATCTCTTTTTCGTCATCCTCAACTCTTTCATCGCGCACATGCAGGAAACCGACTGATGACACGAAAGCCGCGTTCAGGCGGGTGCCATTGCGGCGCGGTCCGCTTCGAGGTTGACCTGCCGGATGCCTTCGAGGTCGAGGATTGCAACTGCTCGATCTGCGCCATGAGCGGCAACACGCACGTCATCGTGCCTGCCAGCCGCTTCCGCCTGCTCGCCGGGTCTGCCAACCTGACCGAATACACGTTCAACACCGGTGAGGCGCGCCATCTGTTCTGCAAGACATGCGGTATAAAGAGCTTCTACGTCCCGCGATCCAATCCTGACGGGTTCGCCGTGACCTGGCGCTGCCTCGATGACTGGCAATCGCTTGTTGTGACAATCAATGCATTCGACGGGCAAAACTGGGAGGCCAATGCAGGCGCGCTGACCCACAAGTCCAGGCACTAGAGCGGTTCAGGTTTCAGCGGAAGCATAACCAGCATTGACGAGATAGTTGTTGCATTCTGTGGATGAGATATCGGTGACGATCTCGCCGGTGCGCTTTGTGACAGCCTCTGCGGTACGTTCCTGGGCGGTGCGCATGGCCTGCTTGATCTTAGCGAAGGTTTGTTCGATCGGATTGAGGTCGGGGCTATAAGGCGGCAGGAACCATAGCCGTGCTCCGGCGGACCGGATCAGGTTTCGTGTTTCGGCGCCCTTGTGGGAGCCGAGATTGTCCATCACGACGATGTCGCCGGGCGAGAGTTCGGTGACCAGCATCTGGGCGACCCAGGCCCGGAAGGCTTCGCCATTGATCGGGCCATCGAAGACGCAGGGCGCCTTCAGTCCATTGGTGCGCAGGGCGGCCAGGAAGGTCAGGGTGCGCCACTTGCCATGGGGTGCCCGGCCCAGAACACGCATGCCCTTCGGCCCCCATCCCCTGAGCGGCGCCATGTTCGTCTTCACCCAGGTTTCATCAATGAAGACAAGCCGATGCGGATCCAGTCCTGCCTGAACCCGCTTCCAGCGCCGACGCTTGCGGGCCACATCAGGGCGCAGCGGCTCGGTCGCGATCAGATTTTTTTGAAGCTGAGCCCCTCGGCCCGCAGGAAGCGCCAGACCGTGTCGTGGCTGACGAAGACGCCGCGTGCGGCAAGAAGATCGACAAGCCGGTGCAAGGTCAGGTGCGAGGTATCCTCGATCCGGGCGAGGATGAAGTCCCGGTGCGGCTCCAGGAGTGCCTGGCGGTGGCCGCCGACCTTTCCGGGTTTGAGGTCGCCCTGGCGCTTCAGTAGAGCGGACCACTGCACCACCGTCGAAGGCGCAATCTGGAACCGCTCTCCTACAGATCGGCAGCTCTCACCACGCAGGTACGCCGCAACAGCCCGCTCACGAAGATCCAGCGAATAGTATGTTCCCATGATCGCTGGCCTCCTTCCCAGCGATCATGGTGAATCACAATTCTAGCTTCGAGGGAATCCCTTCCGATTCCTCCAAACTTGAAGTTACTCTAAGGCGCGTCGTGTCATTGATCCTGGTTGGGACCGTCCTGTTCCGGATCGAGTCTACTTGGATGATGATCGGATTCGTGCGCGATTCTTCGATGAAGGATCCGAGGCACTTAAGCCCCATAGAATCCTCAATGGTTACTGACGTGACATCATTTAAACCGAGGTGTCTGCCCTTCTTGCTTCGATGGCGTTAAGGCAATCGCAGGTTCTGCTCGCAAGGCTTGCATAGGCAGCCACCGCGCGTTTGAAGGTTTGATACGTCATCATCGTCCCCAATGATAGAGATGATAGAACTACCCTAGCGACGCTCCAACGGAGTGGATTTTTCCATCGGACCTACCAGTTCGACTGTTTTTGCGGAAGGCTTGCACACCTGGTTTTCGGGTTGACAAGTTGCGACTCCGCAAGCTCCCCCGAACATGAGCTCATGACGGCCTCAGCCAGACAACCGCGCAGCCAGAACCGATGGCCCAGTCTGTCAACCGGCTTTTCAACGCAGCATCCTGTGCCAGCCATGGTTCATCGATGATTAGGGCATGAGGATTGGCAACCAATCCGCGCACGAGCCTGAGCCTCGCCATGGTGCAGGGGTCGATCAAGTGACGCTGAGGGTCGATGACAGATGGCAGGCCTGTAGTGCCAGGATCAATTCCTGCCAACAGAAGCGCATCATCGACCTGCCGTTTCGGAACCCGTCCCCGGGTTCTGACCACTTCGCGCAGGCTGCCTCTCGGTAGGGGCACAACCTCTGAAACAATCGCGACGCGTCGACCCCAGTCGCGCGGGTTGGCGAAAACCGCCTGCAAGTCGCCAAGGATTATCCCCTCCCCGCCTTTCATGAGCCGTGTGGTCAACCCAGGTATATCTGACCGAGCCATCTCAGCGACCTCGCCGGGTGGAGCGAGTATTCGCCCGTCTACTGATAATGTCTGGATTGGCCTGCGCGAAATCTTCTCGGTACCTTCGGGGGCAATCTGCGGCGCCTCAAGAGCCTGCGCATCGAGCTCGCGCAGTTTCTCGACTGCAATCTGGCGTTCGATCAGCGCCTCGACAGCGAGGATGAGCAGGGATACGCCAGCGCCGCACAGGCTGAGCGCATAGATAAGTCCGCCCCAGACCGAAGCCGGCACCAGAGCGCTTTCGGACCGCATGAGGATGAACAATAGGACGCCAGCGGGCACCGTGACGGTGCCGCTGGCCCGCAGCACCTGCACGAGCGAGACGGTCTTGACTGATATGTCAGCAAGGCGCCCACCTGCCAGGCGGATCGGCCGGACGAACAGTTCGAACGCGGAATATACCGCAGCCGTTCGCACCGCATAGACTGCGTCCCCGGTGCGCGCCGATAAAAGCCCCCGCGCAGCCCGCCTGAGCCGGAAACGCGCCGACAATGGAATCCATAGAATCAGAACTAGCAGCATCGATACGGTCGGTCCGGCAAGGCAGCTCAGTAACCCGTCGAGGCCGGCAATCGTCAACGCTGAAATCAATCCCGCCGTCAGCGTAAGTGCGCCGGATACTACGCCGCAAATGCCTGCATCAGACCAATTCTTAAGAGCAGCAAGGTCTGCGCTCATTCGTGTTGAGATCGTACCAAGCCGGCCGCGCCCGAGAGCCGACCTGACGGCCTGGCGCGCAAGACCAGACCGGACGTCGTTGACGTAATTCTGCCCAATCCATTCCGCGGCTACGCCGCGGCCCCAGTAGAGGCACGCGAGAGCTGTGACCGCAGCGATAAAGCTTGCGATCGGCCAAATCGACTGTGCCGCAAGGCCGATAACGCCTGTCAACGCCTTGCCAGTCAAGATTTGCGCCCCTGTTTCCAGAACGGCGAGCAGGATCAACAGAAGAAAGGCGGCCAGTCGGCCGCCTCCAAGATATGACGGAAAGTTGGAGACCGCCCCCTGCTTCCGATTAGGCATAGGCCGATAGCCTTGCTACACCCTTAATCCAGCTCAACGGAGCGGAACCTTCGGTCAGTTCCGGCAAAGCGCAAAAGCGCGCCCGCACAAGTCCTGCAGCTTCGCGCATAGCGAGCGGCGAAGCCGTGAGCAGTCCTGAGATCGCCGAAACCGAAAGCCCGCAATCATTCATGATCTGCCAGCCGACAACGGCCGACGCGGCGCTGTCGGCGGCATAGACCCAGCGGTCCGCCAACGCCTGCATCCGAGGATGCGAGAGCAACGCATGCGTTTCGCGCTGGTGCACGCCGTCGGCAATCTCCAGGATAACCACGTTACACCCGCGCTGGATCAGTTCGGCAACAAGCGCTTCGGAGCCCCGTACAACCTGCTCGACGTCCGCGAGATAGGTCGTCGCCATGCCCGCGTCAGTGAAGTCGAGTGTATGGACAGCGCCAGAGTCAACGAACTTCCAGTAATCGTTCCCCGAACCAGTACCCGTGATCTTTGCGGCGCCCACCCGCAATCCCTTCTGAGTCAGACCGCGCACCATTCCGGCGACAGTCGTGGTCTTGCCCGAGTTCATCGTCGCCCCGCAGACCGCAATCACCGGGACGTGGCGAAGTAAAATTGGACGCGCAGGCAAGGCATAGCGTTGCAAGTTTATGGGTCGGCCTTCGGCGTCGGTGACAAGGCCAATTGGGCGCAACCGGGTCGGACTACCCTTCGCCTCCCAGACTGCGTTCGAGTTCAACACGAGCGCTGCAATGCCGCCGCCCGCCGCCAGATCGCAGACTGAGAGATCATCAGGAACTTCCGCCTCATAAGCGTCCGGCGCATACCGGTTGCCATATGCGACAATAACCTCGTCACCGGAGAAGATGGCGGCTTTGCGGCCCGTCGCAAGTTCAAGCCGTCTAAGCCGGCCGACTTCTTCGACGTGCGCGAGCACCAGATCGCCAGCTGCGGGCGTAACCGGCCCGGTTTCCAGGGCCCGCATGTCCTGCAAGGGAACGCGGCGGGTCGTGAAAGCGCGCTTGGATTTGTAGAGTCGCGTCTGGTCGAAGATCTCGATCATATTGAAGTCCTTTGGGTCAGCGAGAAACAGTCATCCAGACAACGCTAGCCGCCTCCGATTCCTTCCCGCGGTTCAAAAAAATGCCCCGCCAGTCGAGGCGGGGCAAAGAAAAATGATTGTTCCGCAGCGGTATGCCTCAGAAACGCAGCCCCAGTTCTGTGACGGCGACCCAGCCGTCTTGCTTGTCTGTACCGGGACTTTCAAAAGCCAGACGAACCGCGTCTCCCCGCAGATACACATGCTGTGAGATATCAAAATCCACGCCGAAGCCGAACCTGTGATCCTTGTCGCCGCCTTGATCTGTCACGGCATATGAAAGTGCCGCCTGCCAGCGATCCTCTTCCCATCCAAGCCCTGCATTCCATTCGCCTTCGGTCTCTGCAGCCGGCCGAAGCGCCGAGCGTCCGCGGTCAACATAGGCTGCGCCCAAGGTCATTTTCCCTCGGCGCAGTTCGGTCCCGACACTCCAGCTTGCGATATCCGCGCGGTTAGTGACCGGATCCGAAGTGCCCTTAACATAGGCACCAGACAGTCCGGCCACCCAGTTTCCCACCGGGCGGACATACTGTGCGCCGATTTCGTAAACGTCGTTCTGGATGACCCGGCTTCTCGGGTTTGCGGCATCTTCATTGGAGGCGAACTCCGGCGAGTAGGAGATGCCGGCCGAGAAGCCGCTGACTGGAGGCGAAAAGTACGAGACCTTCAGAGCGTCGCGGCTATCATAGGGCGACAGCAGGGCGACAGAACCCGTATAGCGTCCGAAATCGCCGCGCACCTGGCCGAGGCCAAGCGTCGGCGCGTGGAAGGACAGCTTGTCGGCGGGACCATCGTTCTCACCAACTTCGACGCGGCCCCAATCGGCGGCAACATAAGCATAGAGCTCGTCGCGCTCGAAGTTTTCGATATCCTTGTTGCCGGAATCGATCTCACCACGAACGCCAAATAGAAGGCCGGAATCGGTTTCCCATTCTGCGATGATGACTGCCGATCCGTCGGCTTCGCCTCCATTGCGAGGCAGCCCGCCCTGAAGCGGTTCGTACCAGGCGCCTTGTACGGCAACGGCGGCACGTGCCCGAACTGTCACAGCGCCATTTTCATAGGCAAGACCGCGTTCATCGTACTTGATTTCAGCGGCCGCCTTCAGCCCCGCCTGCGCCAACAGGACCGTCAGCGTGGCAGCGCCCAGTTTCAAAGATATAAGCATGTTACCCCCATTGCTTAGAAGCTGTCCAAGTATGAACGCCCTCAGAGCGCGGTTCATTCCGCCACGCAACAGAATTTCCGGCAAGGACACCGATGGAGGTATCGCACCCGAGGCATTGCGGAACACGGCCGCCCCCGTCAATCGCCAAGCGGCCAGTCAACATCAAAGGCGAGATAGTCACCCTGGTCATCCTGTCCGGATTCGAACCTTATCTTGTCCCGCGTTCCCATAACTATTCGCCGGACAGCCTCCGAAAACGGTTTCCACTGTTCAGGACCCGAGCCTGCATGCTCGGACTGTCTTTGCGCCGCGTCACTCATAGACGGATAGATTACCAAGCGCATTTTCAAGTTTGCAGGTGAAGGCGTCAGCGCCACGAGAAAGTTATTGTCGCCAAAGGTCTGACCGGCCTCCCGGTCCCGGCGGGCAAGCCTTTCGCGGGGAATATGCACAAGCGTGTACTGACCGGTGCGCCTCACCCTGCCATCGGTCGGTGAATTGACGAGCAAGACCAGATCTGTCCCGCGCTCGACAAGCGTGTCCAGTTTGCGCTGGAGCGCTGAAGATTCGCGGGTGTCTTTTCCGCCTGCGTCGATCAGTGCTGCTCTGAACACGCGTCCGGTTACGCCGGGCAGCTCCTGATCAGCTCCAATTCCAACAGGCTGATCCAATGTTACAGAAGCTTCGGATGCCTGAAGTACGCCTTGCCGGGCAGCCCAGACGCTGAACTCGTAACCAGACAGGACGGCACAACCGCTCTTCGTCAGCCCCTGCCTTCGCCGGGTAGCTTTTCCGGCAGCTTCGCATTGCTCGGCTTCTTGAGCCCGACGAACGGAGAGCAAGACTTGAGCGGGCTGGCTCGCCTTTGTCCGCCGGAACAGAATGTCCGCAGCGTAAGCCGCCATTTTCCGGTTCTCATGACCGATACCTGGCGCATACCGCAGTTGCCAGGCGAACGTGGCTTTCCCGCCGCTCGCAAAGACCTGCGCATCCGCGAAGAAAGCCCGGCCCCGTTCAAAACGGTTTTTTCCCTGCGCGCGCGCCCAGGCATCGGCACGTAGGTTTCGGTCGTCGGATTCTATGTCCTCGGTTCCGAGGAGTATCGTCAACTGCGTCTCGAAGCCTGACGTCTCAGCGATTGCCTCCCTTCTGCCGAGCTTGAGACCTTGAGGATAGGAACGACCCGGATCAAATTCGGTATACCAACCTGCGTTTGCAGCTACGGCCTGATCAAGACGCGCAGGCTCCGTCATCATGACGTAGCGGTGAACGAATTGCGCGCCCGCGGAATGGCCGTAGATCGAATAGGTGATCGAATTGCTCCCTGACCGCCGGCGCACCTCTTCAAACAGCGGTTCGATAACCGAGAACGTCCAGACCTCACGGGGCAGTTTCTTACCGGAACCAGGATCGACTATGCCGCCCTGATTATAGGACTCCGATCCCGGGAACCGGCGTTCGTCAAACTCTGGCGCCACCAGTATCACCCCGTGCCGCTCGGCGGTACGCGCCCAATCCTCAAGATACCTTTTTGCATCGCGTTCGACGCCATGCATGACGAACAGGATGGGCGCGTCTGCATCCAACGAACTCGGGACATACGTCCATACTCTGAGTTCCGGCCCCTCCCATCCGCTGAACATGAACCGTGATATGCCTGTCGGGAGACCGGGCGCTTGCTGACTGGGGCGTTCCGTTGAAGGTGTACTGTCGGCGTGTGCGTTTATCATGATACTCAGGCCGAAGACGGCCGCTCCAAAGCATTTCAAAGTTCGACCAAAAGAAACGAAGTCAAATGGTCTGCGGACCCAGCGATCCAGACTCTCAACATATTTCAATGAGTAACCCTCCGGCCTGGCGTATACCGGCCTTCCTCACTAACGCCCTGGCGGGATCGAATATTCCGCAGGCAGGATTGCACCACCCAATAAGCTTACAGCTTCGTCTACAACCCTGCTTACCATCGCTGGAATATATAGAGCCAGCTCAGCGTTCTCGTTCCAAACGGGGAGATAATCCATGCGTTACTTCAGACAGTTGAAACAGGATCTCGACCCGGCCCCTTTCCTCAATGAACTGGCCAAGATAGAGGGTGTCTGGAGCGAGCAGACAGGGCGCCAGGATGCGGTCTCGGTGCAACGCGAGGCGCTCGCTATTCCCTTGCGCGGAATGGTAAAATCGGCGCAAGGCGACCGCCCACGCCGCGATGTCCACGAAACTCGCTGGACAAGCGGAGCGCAGCGCCTAGCGCGCTTTCAGGAGTTCCTGAAGCAGATTGCGGCAGAAGAAGATGCCGTCGTGGGCCGAGCAAAGATTGTTTGCCTGCCGGCAGGACGCCAAGTCTATCCGCACAAGGACCGGGGTGAGTATTACAAAGTCCGCAACCGGTACCACTTTGTGCTGAAATCCAGGCTCGGATCCTGGCTGAAGGCCGGTGATGAAGAGGTCCGCATGCAGGAAGGCGAGTTGTGGTGGTTTGATAACAAGGCCGTACATGAAGCAAAGAATGATGCCGATGAAGAACGGATTCACCTCATCTTTGATCTCCTTCCGCGCCACCTCGAAACAGAGGTCCTGCGCAGGTCAAGAAAAGCGAAGGCAGCATCTCTTAAAGCCTGACACTGTCTGACAGGCACCAACTTTTACGCGCCTCCCGCCTGAACGGAATATTTCCTTTTGCAAGGTGCTAAATCGGAAGTTGCGCAACCCGCTTCCGTGCAGCGTCTTGACCTGGACGCCTGGAGCCTGAAGCGAGTTGGAGCAGAACAGCATGTTTCGCAAAAAGCCACCCAATATCGCAAAGTCGCAGATTGAGCGTGCGCTGATCAGCTCCCGGGCTGTGCCGCCCAATCCCTCGCCAATGGCCAAATCCGCGGGCAAGCGCAAGTCAGCTCGCAAAAAGACCTGGGCCCTTGCCGATTGACGTGGCCGCCCAATGGCGGGGTTGACGGGATTTGTATCGATGTGTCTGAAACGGGTGCGCATATCCGGTTCAGTAGCAGGATCATTGTACCGGACTGCCTCAGGCTCTCATCTGCCCGGCTGAACCTTAACTGCAACTGAGAGATTGTCAGGCAGGACGGGTTCGACGCGTCTGAGCGATTTCTCCTGTAAGCGCTGCTCAGGGACGAGTGTGTTGGGCCCGCCAAAAGCATTGCTCAAGACAACTCAGCGGATGACAAGATCAGGTCCCTAACTGTGATCTTTCAATAGGTTGTCCATTCGGGGCTGATCGAGAAGACTGGAGTTACCACACCTCAGTTTTCGAAAGAGCACCCGAATGAACCTGCACAAGAATGCCCGTCTGACGCCTATCCGTCGAGAAGAATTGGCAATGGATGTTGTTTCGGGGCGGCTGACTCCCAGTGCGGCGGCTAGGGCTCATGGTGTCTGTTGCAAGACGGTCTTGCGGTGGGTCGCCCAGTTCAGGCGCCTTGCCCCTGGCGGTATGACCGACAAGTCTTCGCGGCCAGATCGCCTGCACCAACCCGGGACTGTCCTAAATTTTGTGCTTTCGGCTTTTTTCCATTATCAGACCACGACCTGTCACCGAAGATGATAGCGAACTGGGGCTTTGCCTGCAACCGGTTGGGCCAGCGCCACATACGGACAAAACCCTACGCACCCAAGACGAATGGCAAAGCCGATCGCTTCATCCAGACCGCCATCCGCGAATGGGCCTATACACGCACATATCAAACCTCAGACCAGCGAGCAGATCATCTCGAAGGATGGACGCACATGTACAACTGGCATCGACCCCACGGAGGCATTAAAGATCAAATACCCATCAGTCGTCTCGGGATCGCCGAGGACAACAGATTGAGATCCCACACCTAACTCAAGCGGCTGTAGGCCCCCGGTCAGATTGTTGGCATCGGCCTGCAGTTGCAGAATAAGGGGTGGGGGGACAAATCCTGCAGCTGGCCTGACGAACCCATCGCAGGGTCCGGTGCGGGCAATCGCCATAGCAAAAAGAGGAATTGCTATACCGACGCCAACAATCCTCGGAAACATCATGAAGGTACGCCACGATGCCCTTGCTGGTTAAACGTACAGAATGCAGTATTCATTCCCTTGGATTCAGAATTTGGGGAAATTTGCGCCGCCTCGACGCAACTGACTGAAGCGGCCTCTCGACTGAACATAAATAAACTCCATCAGAAGACGGATATTATCCAATGAAGCAATACCGATTTGGAAGACAGTAGTCCCTGGCGCAATGCTCTGATCAGGCTGTGCAAATTGCCTTGATGGCACCAGTTTGTCGGCGATACCCTTCCTGCCTGTCAGCGCTGCCCGACACAATTGCGCTGATCCAGGATGCAGGCTTCGCGCGTGGCATCGACACCATCGTAAGCACCTTTTGCATCCAGCGCCGCGCCCACCAGTTCGAACGCGTCGGCCGAGGCTGGAAGAAACTGATCGGACGTTCCGCCCGTCATATTGAGCGCCGCCACTTCGATCTGCCAGCCACTTTCGGTGCGGCAAGCCAGGCCTACGGTGCCTGACCCGGCACGATTGAGTTCAAATTCGCGGCACACCTGCCGGTCGGATGTCTGGTAGGTTGCGATCGCCAGAAACTGGGACTGACCGATATCGATCGAACTACCAGATGGCGTCGCCATCAGGGCGTTCTGGAGCGGACTGTCCTGCGGAAGCAATCCGGCAAGTACGATTGCATCGTCCTCCGGCTCGTTTTGCCCGACCTGGTAACCGCTTAGCGCTGCTGCGCTAAGCAAGACGGCTGCCGCCGCCGCCTGCAACAGGAAGTCAAACCTCACGGGCGGCTTGCGCTTCGTCCGTTCGCTATCGAGCGACACCACGCCGCCCCGTTCTCTCGTGTTTCCAAGCACGACCTGCTGCATCGCAGTCGGCACTGGGCGGTCCAGATGACCGGCGAACGCTTCGGTAAGCATCCGCTGGCTTGTCTGGTAGGCCTCGAACTGCGCCTGCAGTTCAGGATTTGCCGCTACATCCATACGGATCCGTTCAGATTCCGAGTCGCCCAATTGCCCGTCGGCCAGAGCCATGATCATTTCGTCGGTGATCTTGTCTATCATGGCCGCACTCCCTGTTCAGAAAGAGCCTGCACGAGGGCCATCCGCGCCCTTGAGAGCCGGCTCATGACCGTGCCTACGGGCACTCCGAGGATTTCACTCGCTTCGTCATAGCTCTGCCCTTCAACTAGCACGAGCAGGACGACCGCACGCTGGTCATCATTCAGGGTGGTCAGCGCGCGCGCAATATCAGCGCGAAGGTCCAGCACATCCGTCTGCGCCAGACAGTCGCCCGCAAAACCGTTGATGGCCGCTTCGTTATTCTCTGCGGGTCGGCGCGCCAACCGTCGCCTGTCGTCGAGCCAGGTGGTCTTGACGATTCGAAACATCCAGGCTTCCAGCCTTGTTCCCGGCTGAAACTGGCTTAATTTCCCGATAGCGCGTTCAAGTGCCATTTGTACCACATCATCTGCTTCAGGACCGTTGCGGGTCAGACCAAGCGCAAATCTTCGCAGGCGCGGGATCAGCGCAACAATCTGCGAACGCAACGCTTGTTCTTCCTGAATCTTCATTCACTGCCCCTTAAAACGCTGTTCCGGTTACCTTTATTCCATGTCAGAAAAATGTCTCTTTGAATCGCGCCGGGTTTGATGATGTGGAACGACCTTCTCACCTTTACTCTGCTGGCGAGCGATTGGGCCTGCGCTGCAGCAAATAAGGATCGAGACGGATGGACTAGGCACACATTACTGGATTTGATTTGGCCAAGCCGGTTCTTCAGGCTCATGGCGCTGATGCAAGCGGAGCCACGCTGTTCCACAGCCAGTTGCGCCTCACAAATGTTCTGCCGTTCTTTTGGAAGATGCCATCGTGCATTGTGGCGATGGAAGCTTGCGATGGCGCACATCATTGGTCGCGAGAGATTTCCGCTCTTGGCCATGAGGTGAGACTTGTTCCGCCGGCTTACGTCAACCCGTTCGTTAAGCCCGGCAAAACGGACGCCGCAGATGCCGAGGTGATAAGCAAAGCGGCTGTGCGCAAATCAATGAGATTTGTTTCCGTCATATCAGCCGAACAGCAGTCCAGTGCAATGGTTCTGAAATCCCGTGCACGTCAACCATCAATGGACGCTGATAGGTCGAAGTCATCTGGCGAGAAAGCCCGTTGAAACCAATGGACGCCGTCGAATACGCCACCCCTGAATGGGTCGACTGGTTCAACCACCGCCGCCCGCCCGATCCGAACGCCCCCCTGTCTGTTGAAAGTCTGCTACCTTGAGATTACAAAGGGGAGCCCGCCCCCTCTGCGTGATGTTTAACCTGAACAGTTGCTCGGGACGACAGATCCCGCATGACATGGACAGGAGCTCTCACCATGTCAGAATTCATTATCGGGTGCGACCTTTCCCGTGCCTGTCTCGACCTTCATACTTTGCCCGACGGCCTTGCCAGCCGGATCGACAACTCGCCTGAAGCCATTGACGAATGGGTCACAAGCCGGCCTCCTGGATGCTGGCTGGTCTTCGAGGCCACAAGCGGATGTGCCGCACAGCTCATTGCCGGACTTTGCGCCAGAGGCGTCTCTTACAGCCGGGTCAATCCGCGCCAGGCACGCGAGTTCGCCCGCGTCCTTGGCGTCCTCGCCAAGACCGATCAGGTCGACGCTCGCATCCTCGCGGTAATGGGCCTGCGCATCGACCTTGCCGTCACCGTCACGCCTGATCCGGCCCGGATGAGGCTGGCCGACTACATGCGCCGACGGCGGCAGCAGGTCGACATGCGCAAAGCCGAAAAATTCCGTCGTCACAGCGCCGGCCAGCGAGACATCCTCAAGGATATCGACAGCCTGATCCGCATCCTGGACCGCCGGATCGAAGTCATGGACGACATGATCAGAGGATGGGGTTCTGGCCGACGACGCTCGGCTTCTTACCGCTGTTCCCGGCGTCGGACCAACCGCGCTAGCCACCCTGCTTGGCGAACTGCCAGAGCTTGGCAAGCTCGACCGACGAAAGATCGCCTCCCTTGCCGGACTTGCGCCGCATGCCCGCGAAAGCGGAACATCGCGAGGGACACGCAGGATATGGGGCGGAGGGCGAAAGGTCCGCCAGGCCCTCTACATCGCGGCACTTTAGACATCGCAGCGAATCCAGGCTCGGATCGCGATGTGACAACGCATGAATGAAAAGGGCAAGGCGCCCAAGACAATCCTCATCGCCGTTGGACGACAACTCCTCGTCATCCTCAACGCGATGATCAGAAACCGAACACCCATCGCTCTGTGAGGAACACAGTTGCCTCCCCCGGCAGAAACGGAGGCGAACTACTTTGCGATCCTGAAGGAACACGCTATCGCTGCATGACCCCAATCGAACAGTATTCGGGGTTACCGGCGCGGTTCACTTTTCGGGGCTCTCGTTGCAAACAAGTTTCATCTCTGGGAATAAACTGCGCAACGCGGGCGTTTCCTACTCAGATTGTCCGACAGGGGGATAGGCATGTCGTCGAGCAAAGGAAGCTTCAGTATTGATCTGGCCGCCTGGCTGCTCGCTAGCATTCAGCTTGGATCTGCGCCGCCGGCCACAGCAATCCTAATGGCGTCCGTTTCTGCCATCGTGCTCGCCGGGCCCGCGCAGGCACAGGTTGAGGACGATGAAGATGACGAGGACGATGACGAAGATGAAGACCCCATCGAGGACGGCGACCTACTTGACGACGACACCGGAGACGATGTTGACGATGACACCGGAGACGATATCGGCGACGACACCGGAGACGATATTGGCGATGACACCGGAGACGATGTTGGCGATGACACCGGAGACGATGTTGGCGATGACACCGGAGACGATATTGGCGATGACACCGGAGACGATGTTGGAGACGACTCCGGAGACGATGTTGGCGACGACACCGGAGACGATATTGGAGACGACACCGGAGACGATGTTGGAGACGACTCCGGAGACGATGCTGGAGACGACACCGGAGACGATGTTGGAGACGACACCGGAGACGATGTTGGAGACGACACCGGAGACGATGTTGGAGACGACTCCGGAGACGATGTTGGAGACGACTCCGGAGACGATGCTGGAGACGATGTTGGAGACGACACCGGAGACGATGTCGAGAATGGCCCTAGCGGTGACGACGATGACGGCCCCGGCAGTGACGTCGATGATAGCCCCGCCAGTGACGACGATGGCGGTGGCAATGATACCGGCACCGGATCTTCCGATGATGATAACGGAAGTGAAGACGACAAGCCGTCCGCTCGCAATTCAGATGATGATGATGATGCGCCAGGTGGTTCGGGAGTCAGAGGCGTGTCTCCGTCTTCAGGTGCTCACCCGAAAGATCCGGACGAAAGGCCCGACACGCGCAGCGGCTCTTCAGCCGGGCTCGTGGACGATGAAGGATATCCTCTCGCCAACAAGGACATTCTGACATTTGATCTTGGGCCAACCGACCTCTCGCTTCTCAAAGATGTTGGCTTCCGTTTGATGGATCAAACCCAGCTTGACGGCCTTGGTGCCAGTCTGCAACGGCTTCGCCCTCCGGCAGGCATGAGCCTGCCTCAAGCCGCAGATGCATTGCGTGAAGCTCTTCCGGCGGCCCCATTCGACTATAACCATATCTTCGGGCTGCCGGCCTCGGACAGTCTTGAAGACGAAGGCCGTGTGGTTCAGAAAGTTGGCGGAAAGCATTCGGGCGAAGGCGCAGTTGTCGCCATGATCGACACGCTGGTGGACGCAAGTCACCCTTCCCTCTTGACCCGAAAAGTAGTGGTCAAGGATTTTGCCCGCAGAAAAAAGGGCCGCGACTCTGATCATGGAACAGCCGTTGCCTCCATTATCGTCGGATATGATCCGTCAGCTGATTATCGAGGCATAGTTCCTGGAGCGACACTGCTCGCGGCGAACGTGTTTTCTGTCTCGAAGGATGGAGTTCCCGAAACGGATGCCAAAGCGCTGCTGGAGGCCCTCGACTGGGCTGCGTCTCAGGGAGCCGGGGTGATAAATTTTTCCATCGCAGGTCCGCCAAGCGATATTCTCGAGGCCGCGATCAAACGCCTGACCGCCAAGGGCCATATTATCACAGCGGCGGTAGGCAATGACGGCCCTGCAGCCCCGCCTGTGTACCCCGCTACTTATACGGACGTAGTCGGTGTTACGGCCGTCGATATCGACGGCAAGATCTACCGGCGGGCAGGACGCGGTGAGCAGGTCGATATTGCGGCGCCCGGTGTAAAGATCCTAGCGGCCGGACCGAATCGGACTTACAGCGCGGTGACCGGAACGTCCTTCGCCACGCCCGTTGTCTCCGCGCTTTTGTCACTTCAGAATCCGATCCCGGAAAAGGACGCATCAAGGCGTGCTGAAGCCTTCACTGAAGAAGCTCGCGATCTCGGAGCCTCCGGCACGGATCCCACTTTTGGCCATGGTCTCGTACATGTTGATGTTGAGGAAGTGAACTAAAGCATGCCCCGGAAGCTTGTCATTGTCGCTTATAGCCTGACCGCTTTGGCGGCCGTATCGATGCCGACAGCCTCCGCGCGTCCGCTGCCTGAACCCGTTCGAATTGAACAGGACGCGACATTCGTATTCAATGACGGCCGTGTCGAACGTCTCGTCGAGGATCGAGGCGCGACACAGGTCTGGGCAACGCGGCGCGGCCGTGAATATGTCCGGTCACGTAACTTCACAGTTCCTATCCTCGAATGGGAAGTTAGCGGAGTGAAGGGAACGCGCACCGTCTCCGGCAAGCCCGAAAAGCTCTGGCCTCCGCGCGAAGGCGCGTCTTCTAGATTTCGCGTGATAACGGACATCTTCCCGCGCGACGGCGTCAAAAGCAGGAGCCTGCAATTCTGGTCCTGCAAGGTAGGGCGCAAACGAATGGAGTCGTTTACTTTTGCCGAAATCGAGGTCCTCCCGGTCAACTGCGAACGTTACACGGCCAGTTCGATGAAGCTGGTAGAGCGCAGGGGCTGGCTCTGGTCGGACGAAGTCGGTCACTATGTCGAGCGCTCATCTACAAAGTATGCAACGGGCGAGTCCGAAACCGTCCGTCTGTGCGCTAAAATTCCAGGCCGGACCGCAACGGACGATAGGATAGCCGAAGTAATCAAGAAGGGCTGCTGAAAAAGGGCTCGGTTTAGCCTGCGCAGCATGATTCTCTTGTTCGTATGCAAGGGAGGCATCGATGCGCGGTGAGGGTCGGATAACGGATCAGTTGTTTACGCATGTGAACGTTGAAGACCGGATCGCATCGTATCATCCTCTCAGGCAGAACAATTGCTGGTAAATGACGCGCTGAAGGCTCTGGACGCAGATTTTTCGGCGCTCTACGCGCAGGATACCGGCCAGCCTTCGATCGCGCCGGAATGTTCCTTGCGGGCGATGCTGCTGCAGGCGATCTATTCGATCCGCTCCGAGCGTCAGCTGATGGAGCGGCAGGATTATGATCTCCTGTTTCGCTGGTTTGTCGGGCTTGGGCCGATGAACCGACCTGGGATGCCTCATTCTTTTCGAAGAACCGTGACCGGCTGCTCGACAGGGATATCGCGGCCAAGGTCCTGAATGCTGTCCTGTCGCACCGGCGGGTGAAGAAGCTGCTATCGTGGGATCACTTCAGCGTGGACGGTACCCTGATCGAGGCCTGGGCCAGCACAAAGAGCTTCCGCCCGAAGGACACTGATGGCGGCGACGATAGCGGCGCTGGCCCGGATGGCGCGGGCGGCGGTGGCAATGCCATGCACGACTTCCATGGCGAGAAGCTGTCAAACCAGACACATGCGGCTTCCACAGACCCCGATGCCCGCCTGTATGGCAAGGGCCGGGGCAAGCGGCGCGTCGCGCACGGCTTCGATATCGCCATCGCGGCCTATAACCTTGTCTGATTACCAAAGCTGCTTGCAGGAGCTGCCGCATGAGCGCCACCATCAAGGCAGCCACCACTCAACGTATAATCCGTCGAAAGACGGTCTTTACCCGCGAGCGTGAACTCCATGGCGCCGGAAGCACGCTTCCGGACTTCAAAACCAACCAGCTGGCTGGCTAGATGTGAAGTCTAAAAAGGTTGTCCTCGGCGATCCCGAGACGACTGATGGGTGTTTGATCTTTAATGCCTCCGTGGGGTCGATGCCAGTTGTACATGTGCGTCCATCCTCAGAGATGAGCTGCTCGCTGGTCTGAGGTTTGATATGTGCGTGTATAGGCCCATTCGCGGATGGCGGTCTGGATGAAGCGATCGGCCTTGCCATTCGTCTTGGGTGCGTAGGGTTTTGTCCGTATGTGGCGCTGGCCCAACCGGTTGCAGGCAAAGCCCCAGTTCGCTAGCATCTTCGGTGACAGGTCGTGGTCTGATAATGGAAAAAAGCCGAAAGCACAAAATTTAGGACAGTCCCGGGTTTTTCAGCAGCCTGCTAGTCCTCCGGACTGGCGTCTTCACGGTCAAACCCGCGACCCTTGCGCCGCCGGTGGTCACCCGGTTCGCGCGACAGCATCTCGGCCAGCGCCTTGCGCTGCTCGATGCCAAGCTCGTCGAGCCGGTCGACCAGCGTTTCGTGAATTTCCGAATGCACTGCTTCATCAGAGGTGCGCAGGCCCACGAAAGCCCGCCGCACGGCTTCACGGTCATAAGGATCAATCTGCAGGGCCTCACCCAACGCGACGCGTGCGGCACGCCGCTGTTCGACCTCGTTTTCGGCCGACCGGAACGCCTCCATCATCATGCGGCGAACCAGTACGCGATCTTCATGGCTGGCCCCTTCAAGCATGGGCGGGCGTTGCCCCCGCATGCCATCCGGAGCGGGTCCGGCAGGCTGGCCGCGCAACAGCATGCCGGCCACCAGCCCGACCAGCAGCAGGTTCGCCATGATCGACAGGGTCAACCAGAGGGGAATCTGGCGCTTTGAACGGGTCTCGCTCATTGAGCGGCCTCCTGGGCATAAGTGAGTGTGTCAAATCCGAGAGCGGCATACACAAGTGTATCGACAGCGTCTTCCGGCGCATCGCCGGCCACCGGCTGGGCCGTACCCAGCCCGATCGCCAGCCCGATGGCCAGCGAAGCCAGGGCTCCGACGGCCGGCCAGCGCGGAATGGCAGCAAACCAGCTGCGCCGCTGCGGCCGTAGCCGGGGTGCGGAATCGATCAGCGCCTCCGTCAGCGCCGCGGAGGGCGCAGCTTCCGGCACGGTAGCGAGCAGCACGTCCATCTCGCGGGCAGCCATCAGGTGGGCGGCAAAGCGCTGCGGCGCTTCGGACAGCAAGGCCGCCGCCGCGTCGCGTTCCGCTTCAGGAAACGCATTCACATCCGCGCCCCAGGCTTCGATCAGGGCGATCAGCCGTGCATCGGTCATCATATTTGTCATGCGCTACTCCTTTCCAGCAAGACCCCGCGCAACGTGCGCCGTGCACGGGCCAGAAGGCTTTCCAGCGCCTCCACGCTGATCTCCATGATATCGGCTGCGTCGGCCTGAGAATGGTCCTGCAGCGCGCACAGCGTCAAGGCGGCCGCCTGGCGCTCAGGCAGGGCAGCAATCGCCGCCTCCACCGCTTTCACACGTTCCGACTGGTCCAGCGCATCGTCCGGCCGCAGCGCCATGTCGACCTGCTCCGGCGGCTCGGCCATGCTGGTCTCCCGGCGCCTGCGCAGCCTGTCATAGCAAAGGTTCAGGGCCACCCGGTGCAGCCAGGTCGAAAATTTCGCCCGGGGCTCCCAGTCCGGCAGCGCCTTCCAGGCGCGGATGAACGTATCCTGTGTCACGTCCTCGGCCTCTGACCTGTCGCCCAGCATGCGCGTGGCAAGCGCCAGCACACCGGGGCTGTACCGGTTGACCAGCGCCGACACCGCCTGCCGTTCCCCGGCAGCCGCGCGTGTGATCTGATCGAGGTCTGACGAGAATGCCACGAGGCAATGTCTAGCGCGCGGTGCAGCAAAGGGGAAATGCCTTCGCCTTGCGCGGCCTGTTGGACCCCGGTCGCCAGGCAGGCCGGACGCAGCTGAAAGTGCAGAGAAGGGGGGAAATCTCGCATATCATGCATCCGGCCTGCCTGGCTGTCCGGGAGGACCCGGTTTACTCGGCGTCTGGCGCTTCAGGGGCGACATCGCGGCCCGGGCCACGCTTGCCCCACTTGCCATGACGTTCCTTCATGGTGGCCATGGCTGCTGCGCGCTCTTCCTCGGTGACGACACCGTCGCCATCCGTGTCCATGCGCTCCATGCCGCGCATCGGCTGGCTGGCAAACTCGGCTGCAGTGATCTTGCCGTCGCCGTCAGTGTCCATCCTGGCGAAGTGGCGCGCCTGGCGTTCAGCCTTGCGCTGGGCTTGCTGCGCTTCGTGATGCGCCGTCATTTCGGCAAGCGACAGCGAACCGTCCTTGTTGGCATCTGCTGCGTTGAACATGGTGGAACGGAAAGCTTCGACTTCTTCCTTGGAGATGTCGCCATCACCATTGGTATCGACCGCTTTCATATGCTCGCCGTGAGATCCGTCATGCCGGCCAAAACCGCGCTCGGCCTGGGCCGCAAAGGGTACAGCAATGACAATTGCCGCAGCGCCGATCAGGGTAGCTAGTGTTGTGCGTTTCATTGGGGAATTCTCCGTTGTCGTGATTAACCCATCACGCATACAACGCCGCCGCCCCCTCAATCCGTCGCTGGCAACTGCAGTTTTTCCGCCGCGATGGCATGGACCCTGGATTTCAGCGCCGCCAGATGACGTTCCAGCGCATCGAAATCATCCTCGTGCACGGCGCGGCACAGCCGGTCCTTCAGGCCGTCCGGAATCGCATCCGCCGTCATTTCACTGCCCACAGCAATGCGCTGCACCTGTTGCAACGCCTGCAGGTACGCCAATGCGTCCTGCAGCGCGATGCGCTGCTCGCCGGACAGGCTGCCCGCCTCGGCAATGCCCGCCAGCGCATGGCCGGTATTCGACCAGATCGCCTTCGCTTCGCCCTTCAGCAGCATCTCCTTCTGGACGATGAATTCAATGTCGATCAGCCCGCCTTTTTCGGTTTTCAGGTCCCACAGCCCCTTGCCCGGCTTTTCCTGATAGAGGCGCTGGCGCATGTCTGAAATATCCTGCGCGATCTGTCCCGTATCCTTGCTGGCCCGGTCGGCAATCGCAGCCTTGCCGATGGTCAGCACTTTCGCCCCGAGGCCGGCATCACCCGTGACATAGCGCAGGCGCGTCAGCGCCATGTGCTCCCAGGTCCACGCGTCCTCATTCTGGTAATGCTCGAATGCCGAAAGGCTGACCGCCACGGGCCCGCCCCGGCCGGACGGGCGCAGCCGCATGTCGACTTCGTAAAGCGCCCCTTCCGCCGTCGGCGCCGTCAGCGCCGTGATCAGGCGCTGCGTAAACCGGGTGAACCAGTTTTGCGCGTCCAGCGAGGGCGAGTCATAGATCACGATAATGTCGAGATCGGACCCCGCCGTCAGTTCCGCGCCGCCCAGCTTGCCCATCGCAAACACGGCCCAGGTTCCCGGCGCCTCGCCATAGCGCCGCACTGTCTCCTGCTCGGCAACCGACGCCATCTCGCGGATCGTGTCATCGGCGAGACGCGACCAGTGCACGGCCGCATCCGAGGCATTGATCAGCCCGTGCAGCAACTGGTGACCGATCAGGAAGCTCTGTTCACGGTGATACCGCCGCCATGCGTCGAGCGCGGCGTCAAAACTCGTATCGCCCGCAATCATCGGCACATCCGGCGCCTGGCCGCTGACCAGCGCCTCCAGCAGGTCAGGACGGCGCGACAGTATCTCGGCCAGGCGCGGCGCCAGCGCCAGCGTTGCCACAAGGTCGTCCAGCAAAGCGGGTTTCGCCAGCAGCATTGAGAGCGTCTGCACGCCGGATGACAGCCCGCTGAAGAAACGCGAGAACCAGCGGAACGCCTCATCCGGCTCACCGGTCGCCCCCATCGCTGTCAGCATGCGCGGCAGGATGGCTGTCAGCAATTCACGCCCGCGCACGGTGCGCGTCGCCGGCACATTGCCCCTGTGCCAGTTGCGGATCGTGTCAATGGCCCTGGCCGGATCATTGAAACCGAGACCCGACAGTGTGCGCACCGTTTCCGGGTCATCATCGACTCCGGTAAAGACAAGGTTGCCAATGTCGCTGGCATCGTCCTCGCCGCCTTCATGCTCGAACAGCGCGTCATAGGCCGCCTGCACCAGTTTGCGCGTTTCGAGCAGGCCGCGGTCAAATGCCTCAAGCACGGGATATCCGCACAGCGCAGCGACCCCGGCGCGCTCGGCCAGGTCAGCGGGGATTGTATGGCTCTGCTCATCGTGGCGCATCTGGATGCGGTGCTCGACGTCACGCAGCACCTTGTAGGCCTGCGTCAGGTCCGCAGCAATTCCCCCGGTCACGATGCCCGCATCGCATAGGGCCGCCATCGCGCCCAGCGTGGAATTGTCCCGCAGCACAGGATAGCGGCCGCCAAGGATCAGTTGCTGGGTCTGCACGAAGAACTCGATCTCGCGGATGCCGCCCGGGCCCAGCTTGATATCAGGCGCCGGATTTTCGAGGCCGACTGCGCCGATCTTCGTATTGATCATCCGCTTGATCGCCTGGATGTCGTCGATGGCCCAATAGTCGAGATGGCGGCGCCACACATAGGCACCCATCCGGCCGATGAACCGCGCGGCGACCTTCATGTCACCGGCGGCAGCGCGCGCCTTGATCCAGACCATCCGTTCCCAGTTCTGGCCGACGCTCTCATAATAGGCTTCGGCCATGTCCGTGGAAACGGCGAGCGGCGTTGATGACGGATCAGGCCGCAGGCGCAGGTCGGTGCGGAAAACATAGCCGTCCGCCGTGACTTCATCGAGCAGCCGGACAACATCGCGCAACACACGCTGGGCCGCATCGCCGGGGTCGCGCTCCCCGCCGTCAAACTCGTTTGGCTCGTAGAAGGCGGCGATGTCGATATCGCTGGAATAGTTCAGCTCGAACGCGCCCATCTTGCCGAGCGCCACAATGAACAATCCCGTCTCCGTCAGGCCACGGCTGGCGAGCGCCACGCGCAGGGCCGCCTGCACGGCCGCCGTCGCCAGTTCCGTCAGCGCCGCCGTCACCTCCATCACACTGCGATGCCCTGACAGGTCATCGGCAGCCAGCGCCAGATGCGCCGAGGCTTTCGCCTTGCGCAGCACGACCATCGCCTCGTCGATCGGCGTCTCGGCCTTCAGGCCGGTGACCATCGCCAGCGCATCCTCGAACGGCCGGGCCTCGCAGCGATCAGACAGGCGGCGCAGGTAAGGTGCGTGTGCGAAGGCTGCCTCCAGGGCGGCATCCGGTGTCGCGGCAATGGGACGGATCTCAAGCATTCAGGTTCAGGCCCGTGGCAGGCGAAGGATCGCCTTGAGGCCAGGTTGCCTGGCCGGGCCACCCGCGTCGAGCAGGATCAGTTCGCCGCCATGCATGTCGGCGACCGAATCCACCAGAGACAGGCCAAGCCCCGAACCCGGCAGCGTCCGCGCCGAATCGAGACGCTGGAAACGCTGCACCACCAGCTGGCGCGCTTCCGGCGGCACGCCCGGCCCTGAATCGACGACCGTCAGGTCAATCGTCCCGTCGGGCCCGCGCGCCACAGTGAAGGAGATCGCGCCGCCCTTCGGCGTGTACTTCACGGCATTGTCCAGCATGTTCGAGAGCGCCTGCCCGATCAGGTCGCGGTCGCCAAGCACCATCAGGTGGCGCGCAATCTGGCTCTTGAATGACAGCTCGGCCTCCTCGCAGGCCGGGTCGAACAGTTCGGCCAGCTCCTCGGCCAGTTCGCTGACATCCATGCGCACCCGCTCGCCCTCGGCCCCCGCCTCAAGGCGCGCCAGCCGCAGGATCGCATTAAAGGTCGCCAGCACGCGGTCCACTTCTTCCACTGTCTCGCTCAGGGTCGCGCTCGCCGCCTCCTGCGACAGGGGCTTTGACAGGGCGATCTCCAGCTTGTTGCGCAGCCGCGACAGGGGCGAACGCAGGTCATGCGCGATGGCGTTGCCGGTATTGCGCGTCGCATCCACCAGCTTCTCGATCTGGTCGAGCATGGCATTGATCCGCTGGCCCAGCCGGTCGAATTCATCGCCCGATCCGCGCACCGGCACGCGCCGGCCAAGCTCGCCGCCCATCACCGCCTCCGCCGTCCGCGCCAGTTCATCGGCCCGGCTCGCCGCCCCGCGCGAGATCAATACCCCGCCCAGCAGCGACAGGATCAGGCCAATCGGCGCGGCAATGAAAATCGCGCTCTGGATCCGCACCACGATGGCCGTCTGCTGCGCCGTGTCGAAGGCCACCAGCAGCGCCCCGCCATTGTCGCGCAACCGCACGAACTTGCCCGCAGCCGAGCGCACGATCATCGTGCCATCCGGCTCCGGCTGGTCAAAATCGAAATACACGGTCTTGGAATCAACCTCCGGCGGCGCCACCGGCATCCGCTGGAAATGCCCGGCAATCTTCCGGCCCGACGAATCCTCGAGATAGTAGAAATAGGTCGAGCCCGTCCGCGTCATGCGTTCCAGCACCGACTGGCTCAGGCGTTCCATGCCGCCCGTGTAATAGGCATTACCCAGCTGCTCGAACTCAAGGTCCAGCCGCCGGTCGGATTCGGTTCGGATATAATAGACCGTCGAATAGTAGAGATAGATCAGCAACGCTGCCGAAAACGCCGCAAACATGGCGCTGTAGAGCAGCGCCAGTTTGAACGTCGTCGTTCGCAGGAAGGTCGGCAGGCCGAGTTTCATGACTCGCCTCGTGCCAGTCTGCGGGCGGGCCGTCTAGCCCTGCAAGCGATACCCGGCACCGCGCACCGTGTGCAGCAAGGGCTCTTCGAACTCCTTGTCGATCTTGGCGCGAAGACGCGAGATATGCACGTCGATCACATTGGTCTGGGGGTCGAAATTATAGTCCCAGACCTTTTCGAGCAGCATGGTGCGCGTCACCACCTGTCCGGCATGGCGCATCAGGTATTCCAGCAGGCGGAATTCACGCGGCTGCAGCTCGATCTTCTTGCCGCCCCGCGTCACTTTCCGGGTCAGCAGGTTCATTTCCAGGTCGCCCGCCTTCAGCGAGGTCACCTGCGGTTCGCCCACCTGGCGGCGGCCGAGGGCCTCCACGCGGGCCGCAAGTTCCGATGGCGCAAACGGCTTCGACAGATAGTCGTCCGCCCCGGCCTTCAGGCCCTGCACCCGGTTCTGGACATCTCCCAGCGCCGAGAGGAAGAGGGCCGGCGTCTTGCCGCCCGCTTCGCGGTACTCCTTCAGCAGCGTCAGCCCGTCCTTGGCCGGCAGCATCCGGTCGACCACGAGGGCATCGAAATCCGTCGACCGCGCCAGTTCCAGGCCGCGTTCGCCATCAATCGCCATGTCCACGCTATGGCCCGCCTCCATCAGGACTTTTTGGATGAAGCTCGCCATTTCGGCATCATCTTCGATCACCAGAACACGCATGTTATCTCCCGCCAAGGTCTCTGCCATCATGGTATCCTATCCTTTTGTCGCGAGGTCGAGGGTGCGATAATTCGTGATCTGGCCGATCCGCACGGCGACAAGCACCTTGCTGCGGCCGGACTTCTTCGCGTCGGCAATCGCTTTTTCAAACGCCGCCACGGATGTGGCGGGCTGGTTGTTCGCCTCGAGGATGACCATGCCGTCCTGCAGGCCGGCCTCTTCGAAAATACCCTTGCGGGCTACGTCGACAATCACCAGACCGGCTTCGCCGCTGCGCAGGCCGAGCTTGGTGCGCGTCTCGTCATCCATCGGCTTGAAGGTCACGCCCAGATCGTCGAGCGCCGTGCCTGGCGCTTCGGCCTGCGGCGGTGTCGCGCCCGGCGTCGGGCGGAACGTGGCAGACAGGTCATCGGGGCGTTCGCCCACGGTCACGCTGATCGTCTGGCGCTTGCCACCGCGCAGCACTTCAAACTTGTTCGCCGTATTCGCGATCAGCTTGCCAACAAGGCGGGTCGTCGTCGTTGCGTCGGTCACGTCCTTGCCGTTCACCGACAGGATGATGTCGCCGCGCTGGAGGCCGCCCTTTTCGGCAGGGCTGCCGGCGGTGACATCCGCGATGATCGAGCCTTCTTCATTCTTGAGGCCCTGGGCTTCGGCCATGTCAGGGGTCAGGTCCTGGATCGCAACGCCGAGCCAGCCGCGGGACACGCGGCCATCCTTGATCAGGGCCTGCGTCACTTCACTGGCCAGTTCCGCCGGAATGGCAAAGCCAATACCGACAGATCCGCCGGTCGGCGAAAAGATCGCCGTGTTGACGCCAACCACATTGCCATAGAGGTCAAAGGTCGGGCCGCCCGAATTGCCGCGGTTGATCGAGGCGTCGATCTGGAGAAAGTCCGTGTAGGGACCGGCGCCGATATCGCGTCCGTCAGCCGACAGGATGCCTGCCGTTGCGGTTCCGCCAAGGCCGAACGGGTTGCCGAGGGCCACCACCCAGTCACCCTTGCGCAGCTCGCGCGAGCTGCCGAAGCTGACATAGGGATAGGTTCCCTTTTCGCGAATGCGCAAAACGGCAAGGTCGGTCTGCGGGTCCGTGCCGACAAGATCGGCTTCCAGTTCTCGTCCGTCCTGCAGGGTCACCATGATCTCCGTAGCCTTTTCAACCACGTGATTATTGGTCACGACATAGCCGTCCTTGGAAATTACGAAGCCGGACCCGAGCGAGCGGGCTTCCTGCGTTTCGGGCTCGGGGTTCTGCTCTTCCTGTTCACGGCGGTTCTCGAGGAACTCGTCGAGGCCCGGCATGCCGCGGAACTGTTCGAAGAACTGTTCCATGTCAGCCAGTCTGCCGACTTCCCGTTCGCTGATGACGTTGACGCTGACAACGGCCGGTTCAACCCGTTCGATCAGGTCGGCAAAACTCAGCGGAGCGCCCTTCGGCGCCTCGACGGCAATGGGCTGGGCGCCCGCGTCCTGGCTGAAGATGTTCGGCGACAGCGCCAGCGTGCCGACGGCCGCTACGCCAAAGACAGCCGCCACGAGGGCTTGTCTCGAAATGCCAAAATTCTTCATTAGTCTCTCCAAGTCACTGAAATTATGTCGGTTAGGCCGATCATTACCTAGATAAACATGTCACAGGCAATGTGGTCATTAAATGTCAGTTAGGTGGATTTGGGCGGCGTTTCCACCGTTCGCACATGTCCCCCGGCCTCAAGTGTCTGATGAACCGGGCATTTATCCGCGATTTCCATCATCCGCGCGCGCTGTACGGCGTCCAGATCACCCTCAATCGTGATCGCGCGATCGAACACGTCGATTTTGCGCCCCTCCTCGCAATGCAGGCAGTCGTCGATATGGTCCTTGCTATGGCTGATCGCGACGGACACGCGCTCCAGCGGCCAGCCCTTCCGGTCAGCATACATGCGCAGCGTCATCGACGTGCAGGCGCCCAGCCCCGCCGCCACGTATTCATACGGATCCGGCCCGCGCCCGCCGCCGCCCACGTCCACCGGCTCGTCAGCAATCCCCGCAAAATCGCCGATCATCACCGCGTTCTCGAATTTTCCGCGCCCCGTCTCCCTGACAACCACATCGCGCGTGCCGCCTGCCTCCTGCACGGGCGCCGCCCTGACAGCCCCGAAAATATAGGGCTCAGCCCATGCGGCGATCATTTTCCCGGCCCGCCGGGCATCGTCCGGCCCGGTCAGCAAATGGTCCGCCCGGTCGAGGCTGATGAAGGATTTCGGATGGCGCGCCGCCACGAACAGGCCCGTCGCATTGTCGATCCCGACCGTCTCGTCCCGCGGCGCGTGCAGAACCAGTAGCGGCCGCTTCAGGCCGGCGGCGGCCTCCGTCACCTTCGCACCGCGCACATCCTCCAGGAACTGGCGCTTCAGCACAAAGGCCCGCCCGGCCAGCTCGACCTCGGCCTCGCCTTCATCCTCGATCGTCTCGACATGGGTGCGGATCGCATTGATCACATGCGCCGCATCCGACGGCGCGCCGATGGTGGCCACCGCCTTCACCTGCGTAATCTCGTGCGCCGCAACGATCACCGCCGCCCCGCCCAGTGAATGCCCGATCAGCAGTTGCGGCCCGCCATGCGCCGCCTCCAGCCACGCAGCCGCCGCCACAAGATCCTGCACATTGGTCGAGAAATTCGTGTTCGAAAAATCGCCTTCCGAATTGCCGAGCCCGGTGAAATCGAACCGCAGCACACCGATCCCCTGTTCCACCAGCGCCGCCGTAATCTCGCGTGCCGCCAGCATATCCTTCGAACACGAGAAACAGTGCGCAAACAGGGCCCAGGCGCGCGGCGGGGTGGCGGGCACGTCCACCCGCGCCGCCAGCTGGCTGCCATCATGGCCGGTAAATTCAACGCGGTGTAATTGGCCCATGTCAGTTTCCTCGGTGTGTCCAGCCAACAGAACTGGCGGAGACGGCCCCGGTGCGCAAGGCCGCAGCCATGCCGTTTGCGTGACCGGCGGCGTGTGCAGGCTTGACTTGCCCGGCCTGCATGCGGTTCGTGGCCGCCAGACCCAATCGCGCGGAAACCATCCAGAACCCCATGAAGCCCGCCTACATGTTCCTCGCGGTGGCCATACCGGCCATGGTCGCCAGCGCCTGGCTCATGGCCCCGCCCGGCACCATCCTCCTGTCGCTCAGCCTCGGCGCGCTGCTCGTGGCACTCGCGGCCATCGACATCGCCACCCTGCGCCTGCCCGACGCGCTGACCTTCACGGTCCTGCTCTTCGGCGTCATCATGGTGGCCCTCACAAGGCCGGACCTCTGGCTCCATCACCTGCTCGGCGCAGGAATCGGCTATTTCGCGCTGGTCGGGCTCGAGATCGCCTACAGGCGCCTGCGCGGGCGCGACGGCCTCGGCCGGGGCGATGCCAAGCTGCTCGGCGCGATCGGCATGTGGGTCGCCTGGCCGGG
>NZ_LADU01000138.1 GCF_000961795.1 Hyphomonas sp. BRH_c22 | reverse complement strand
TCCTGTCTCCGCTCCGTCGAAATCGTCGCGCAAGACGAGGTTGATGACACCGGCGACAGCGTCCCCACCGTAGATCGATGATGCGCCGTCGCTGAGGACATCGATCCGTTCGAGCGCCGACACGGGAATCATCGACAGGTCGACGAAATCGCCGATGGTGGAGGTCGGTGCGACCCGGTTGCCATTCAGCAGGGTCAGGGTCGCGCCTGAGCCAAGTCCCCGAAGGTTGGCGCCGGAGCCATAGGTAGAATTGCGCTGGGAATTGCCGTCCGTCGGCAGGCCCTGCGAGGTGAATTCGGTCGACCCGCCGCCGAAATTCTGCGGCAGGGTGCGGATGAATTGCTCTGTTGTCGTCACGCCCGACCCGAGAATATCCTCCCGGCTGTAGATCTGCAGCGGCGAGCTTTCCGGCGCAATGCCCCTCAGGCTGGTGCCCGTCACAGTGACGGTATCGATCCTCAGTGTGCCGGGGTCAGCCTTGGCGCGGGATGAATCAGGCAGGGTCTCGGCGGGCGCTTCCTCCCGCGGCGGACGTGCAGGCGGAACGACCGGCTCAGGCGCGTCTGTTCGTTTCCGGATGATAACCGCCTGGCCCTGCCCTTTCACGGCTTCGAGCCCACTCCCCTGAAGGAGGCGGTCCAGCGCGTCGGCCGGCGCGAAGGTCCCGTTCAGTCCCGGCGCCGCGCGCCCGGCCACAAGCGATTCGGAAAACAGGATGGGCGTGCCCGACTGGGCGCCGAACGCGCGCAGCGCGTCGCCGAGCATGGGTGCATCGATGTTGAACGCGACCTCACCGCCCGGCGCTGGCGTTTCGGCATGGACACCGCCCATGCCGGCTGACAGGATGATGGTTGAAGCTGCAGCGCTGAACAGCCGCGTTTTGAATAGTGACGGATTGAACATGGACCCCTCCGGATTGCCTGACCCGCGTCAGGGATCGCCCCGGACGCTTCAGCCTGTTCAACGAGTGGGTGAGCGGAAGTGGCAGTCCAGTTTTTACCTGTCCGGGGAAGTCCGCAATCAGATCACGTTGCGCCGGGCATCTGTTTAGGATGCAATTGATACTCTCCGTTGGATGGGACGCTTGAAAAGGAACATGCCGGGCTCGAGTCTCAGCGTTTAGCTACGCAACTCTCCTTCAAACAGAAGGGGGCTGACCTCGCCTTCGAGTAAAGGCACTGCTCGAACCCTGTACCGCCACGACAACGTGTTCGAGGATGCCGGTATTGTTGGTCAACTCAATCTATTCAGACGAATCCGGTGCAGCGGCAAAACTGCCGCCAGGAGTATCTGACCCCCGTCGATCGCATGGATTGCCCCTGCTTGCCGGCCCGATTCTTGGCGCTGACTGCCCGGAAACTGTAGCCCACCTTATCGAGTATGTTCTGTGGAACGACCCGGCATCTGGCGTGATAGGCCCCGCCGACGCAGGATATGACGACGTACCGGATTGTGCCTGTGGAAAAACGAGATTCGCTCCCAAGATATCATGGATCCTATGACTGTTTCCTATGAATAAGTCTGAAAAGAACACGTTCAATGCTCTAGTTGCATACGACCGGACGGGAAATAGATCTGCTTGTTTACACATCATCGCAATTCACCTACATGGCCCTATGCGTCAGGTATGGGTACTTGTCTTTTGCATAATGTTTTCCGTCTCGGGTGCTCTTCTTCCAGTCGAGCACGCCGCCGCGCACACACGCGCAGCTGACTCCCTGGAACAGGCAAACCACGATGATCACGGCAGTGATCACGTCTTCATGCCTGTTGACGCCCAAGCAGGGGCCAGTCCGGCCCATCAAGACCATATGACTGGAGACAGCGAAGATCATGCCGCTGATCTGCACTTTGTTGGCGTGACGCTACCTTCGCCAGCTACAGCCCGTCAGTTTCCGGCATCGCAGCTGGGGTCTCGTCTGGCGATTCTGGACTATCCGGCGCCACTATTGCCTCCAGATCCGGACCCCGACCGCATCTGACATGGAACGTCGCTGGCTGCTTCCGAGCAGGCCGGCTTGTTGTTCTTTGTCAGGAGCTTGTACTTATATGTCACTCAAATATGCCGGCCTCGCGTTAGCGATGGCCTGGTCTGCGCCCCACGCGCAGGCTCAATCCAATCCGTGCGGCGCAGCAACGTCTGATCGTCAGACGCTGACACTGCCCGAAGCCACCCAACTGGCCTTGGCGGTTGACCTCAGGTCCGATGCCGCTAAATCCGAAATCGCCACCGCGCATACTGCAACAGCGATTGCTGCGCTGCGTCCGGCGGACACAGTCGCGCTCGATATTGAGGACTTTCCCGGGATCGGAATAGCGGGAGACATTGACAGCCTTCAGGTGACGGGACGGTTTTCCCGCGTCTGGGAACGCGGCGGCAAGCGCGAAGCGCGCCAAATGCTCGCCAAGCGCGGCGTGGGCGTTGCCAAAGCGTCTCTCGCGGCAGCCCGATACAGCGTCGCTGAAGAAGTTCAGATACTCTATGTGGAAGCAGCGGTCGCCCAGCAGCGGGTTGCGCTCGCCTGCGAGCGTGTGAAAATCTCGCTCGATCGCGAAGTCGCCGTCAAGAAGCGGGTTGATGCCGCCAGGGACCCGCTCCTCTCCGGTGCGCGCGCTGCGTCTGACAGAATGCAGGCGGAAGCGGATGCGAGACGCTACGCAATACAGGCGGACAATTTCCTTGCGGCGCTCGGGGCCTATTGGGGAGCGCAAGGTGAATTTCTGACTGACCCCGACTTTCTGGAAGCCCGCACATCCCTCCGCAGTGTAGATCCAGGGTCCTTGCAGTCACCGGAAATCATTCGCCTTGAAGCCAGGCGTATGGAGGCAATCTCCCGAATTGAACTTGAGCGCACCCAGGCCAAATCGGATGTGACCTGGAGCGTGGGCGTGAGGAAATACGGTATCGAGGATGACATCGCGGTTATCGGCGGCGCCTCGATACCCCTCGGCGCACATGTACGGAGTGCTGCAAGCGTCGCCCAGGCCCGCGCCGAGCAGCGTCGGATCGACATAGAAAGCCAAGCCCTTCGACAACAATTGTTACGTCGAGCCGTGCAGTACCAGCGCTCTGCTGCCAGCGCGCTCACTGAAATTGATACGATCGACGCGATGCTTCTGCCTGGTGCCAGGCGCGCGCTGGATCTTGCGACCGAAGGATATGCGCGCGGCGCGCTGTCCTATCTCGACATCATCGATGCGCAACGCACACTGACGGCGCTGCGCGAGGAACGCCTCTCTCACCTGCGAACCTATATTTTGAGCGAAACAGCATTGGCCCGTCTGACGTCAGTCAACGACACACCTGGCGTCCGCGAGGAGATACAAGAATGAAATATCAATTGCAATTTGTCTACGTCGGCATAGCGGCAGCCACCCTGGTCGCCTGCGGTGACCCCTCAAACGTGAACGCACCATTGTCCAGCCATGGAAACAATGCCGAAGCCGCCGAAGATGGTTACACCCGCGGCCCGCATGGCGGACGACTGCTTGAGGATGGTCAATACGGACTCGAAGTAACGATTTTTGAAACAGGTGTCCCTCCACAGTATCGCATCTACCCGTTCCTGGACGGCCAGCCGCTCGATCCTTCAAAGGTGGATTTGACGATTCGCCTCCACCGCCTGGGCGGGATGACAGACACGTTCAGCTTCACGCCACGTCAGGACTATCTGATGGGCGACGGCGTCGTAACCGAGCCGCATTCCTTCGACGTAGAGGTGGAAGTGCGAATTGCGAACGCAACGCATAGCTGGCGTTTTGAATCCTTCGAGGGTCGCACCAGGATTGCCGACACTGTCTCGATCGAGGCGGGCGTGGAAGTTGCGGCGGCTGGACGTGCGACCATCCGAGACGCCCTGACATTGTCCGGAGAGGTGACGCTTGCGCCGTCGGCGACCTCCGAAGTCAGGGCGACATATCCGGGTCCCGTGCGGGCCGTCAGCGCGAATGTCGGAGATACCGTCCAGCGCGGACAGACGATTGCGCGGATTGAATCCTCGAGCAGTCTGCAAGAATATACCGTCACCGCGCCACGTTCTGGCACAATTCTCGAACGCCACACCAATCTCGGTGATGTTGCTGGCACTGAAGCATTGTTCGTGATTGCAGACTTCAGCCAAATGGAGGCCTATCTGCACGTCTTTCCCCGAGACGTTTCACGCGTGAAGACCGGACAGGATGTCCGTCTCGGCGTTGCTGGCGGCGAGTTGAACGTCGACACGACGATCTCACGCTTCCTTCCAATGGCCGGGGTGAATTCGCAAACGCGTGTCGCTGTTGCGAAAATTCCCGCCGGATCCGGCCTTCAACCCGGGATGCGTCTCATGGCGGAGGTCATAACGGCCGAAACCGACGTCCCGCTCGCTGTGAGAGAAACCGGCCTGCAAAGTTTCCGGGACTTTACGGTTGTCTACGCCAAGGTCGACGAAACGTACGAGGTCAGAATGCTCGAGCTGGGGCGGCGGGATGGCGAATACGTTGAGGTGCTCGGCGGCCTTCGGTCCGGCGAGGTCTATGTCACGGAAAATTCCTTCCTCATCAAGGCGGACATCGACAAGTCTGCCGCCAGCCACGATCACTAGGGGGGCTTAAACATGCTTGCTCACATTATCGAATTCTCGATCCGCCAGCGCTGGTTGGTGATGGCTGTTGTTCTGGGTCTTGCGGGTCTCGGAATCTGGAACTTCAATCGATTGCCGATCGATGCTGTGCCGGACATCACCAATGTCCAGGTCCAGATCAATACCGAGGCGCCCGGTTACTCACCCCTCGAAATGGAACAGCGCATCACGTTCCCGATAGAAACCGCGATCTCCGGCCTGCCGGGTCTCGATTATACGCGATCCGTGTCGCGCTACGGCCTCAGCCAGGTAACCGTGGTTTTTGACGATGGATCCGACATCTACCGCGCCCGCCAACTTGTCACGGAGCGCATTCAGTCGGTCCAGGGCGTGCTGCCCGCCGGGGTCACGCCCGAGCCTGGCCCGATTTCCACGGGTCTCGGCGAGATTTATATGTACATTCTGTCCGCAGAACCCGGAGCCCTGAAGGAGGACGGCACGCCGTGGAACGCAATGGACCTGCGCACGCTCAATGATTGGGTGGTCCTTCCTCAGTTGCGCAGGGTGGAGGGCGTCACCGAAGTCAATACGATTGGCGGCTTCAAAAAAGAAATTCACATTCTGCCTGACCCGGCTGCAATGGCAGGTTTCGGCATCTCCCTCGACGACATTTTGCAATCCGTTGAGCGCAATAATGCCAATTCTGGCGCAGGTTACATTGAGAAGAGCGGAGAACAGAACCTCATCCGCGTTCCAGGCCAGGCGACGAGCCTTGATGACCTGCGTGTGATTACGATCAAGGATACCGGAATCGTCAGTGTCCGGCTTGGTGATGTCGCGGAAATTCGTGAGGGCGAAGAACTGCGCACGGGCGCCGCAACCCAGAACGGCGAAGAAATTGTGCTTGGCACAGCCTTCATGTTGATCGGTGAAAACAGCCGGACTGTGTCGGTCGCCGTCGATGCCAAGGTGGATACGGTCCGGCCCGGATTGCCCAATGGCGTTACGATCACACCGGTCTATAACCGAACGAACCTGGTGGACGCGACGATCAAGACTGTCGAGAAGAACCTGGCCGAAGGAGCGCTTCTCGTAATCGTCGTTCTCTTCCTCCTGTTGGGAAACATTCGCGCCGCGCTGCTCACGGCCGCCGTGATTCCCCTCGCGATGCTCATGACCGTTACCGGGATGGTGGAGAACAAGGTTTCAGGTAACCTGATGAGCCTGGGTGCACTTGATTTCGGTCTCATCGTCGATGGCGCTGTGATTATCGTCGAAAACTGCCTGCGCCGGTTCAGCGAGGCTCAGCATCAGCTTGGCCGTCTTTTGACTCGCGATGAGCGCTTTTCGCTTGCCGCATCTGCATCAAGCGAAGTTATCAAGCCGTCGATCTTCGGAATTATCATCATCACTGTTGTGTACCTGCCAATCTTTGCGCTGACCGGAATCGAAGGGAAGATGTTTCATCCCATGGCGTTCACCGTGGTCATTGCCCTGACTTCGGCATTGCTGCTCTCTCTGACCTTCGTGCCCGCGGCCGTAGCCTTGCTGGTCCGTGGCAAGATCAGCGAAAAGGAAAGCTGGCTCATGCGCGGGGCCACATCGCTATATCGTCCGGCATTGAGTTTCGCATTGCGGGCACGCTACGCCATCGTGATTGCGGCATTCGTGCTGGTCGGTTTCGCTGGCTGGGGCGCCACGAAACTTGGCTCGGAGTTTATTCCGAACCTGGATGAAGGCGATATCGCGCTCCATGCACTCCGGATACCCGGTACCAGTCTCACCCAGGCAATCGACATGCAGGAAATGCTGGAACGACGGATAACAGAGCTTCCTGAAGTCGAGCGCGTTTTTGCCAAGATCGGCACCCCGGAAATCGCGACAGATCCTGTGCCGCCCAGTGTGGCAGATACATTCATTATTCTGAAAGCCCGCAAGGACTGGCCTGAACCTCGCAAACCCAAGCCACAGCTGATTGCGGAATTGCAGGCGGCCGTCGAGGAAGTCCCGGGAAGCAAATATGAGATCACACAGCCGATCGAGATGCGCTTCAACGAGCTGATCTCCGGCGTCCGTGCTGATGTTGCCGTCAAGATCTATGGAGACGATCTGGATACGCTCGCGGACCTCGCCAAATCCATTGAAGGTGTCGTGGCCAGCATACCCGGCTCGGCGGATGCCCAATCCGAGCAGGTGACCGGATTACCCATACTGTCCATCCATCCCGACCGTGACGCGCTGGCACGCTACGGGCTTGATATCGCGGACGTACAACGCGTGGCCGGAATCGCGCTCGGCGGAGAGGTCGCCGGTCAATTCTTTGAAGGGGACCGCCGGTTCGACATTGTTGTCCGGTTTCCGGAATACTTGCGGACCGATGTCCGCGCGATCGAACGCCTGCCTGTTCCCCTTCCGGAAAGCCGCAGTGGCGGGAATGGACTGATGTTCGTTCCATTGTCGGAAGTGGCACGTATCGAAATTGCTCCGGGACCCAACCAGATCAGCCGCGAAAATGGCAAACGCAAACTGACCGTAACGTCGAATGTCCGCGACCGCGATCTCGGCTCGTTCATTACAGATCTGCAGACGGAAATGGACGCCCGAACCGATCTTCCATCTGGCTACTGGATCGAATATGGCGGCACGTGGGAACAGCTTGTTTCGGCGAGCAGGCGTCTCATGATCGTTGTGCCCATCGCGCTCCTGACGATCTTCGGTCTGCTCCTGCTACTGTTTGGCACATTCAAGGATGCCGGAATCGTCTTTACCGGCGTCCCTCTGGCCTTGACCGGAGGCGTTGCGGCCCTCGCGCTGCGCGGACTACCCCTATCGATCTCGGCAGGCGTCGGATTCATCGCCCTGTCCGGAATCGCGGTGCTGAATGGCGTTGTCATGCTCAGCTTCATCAAGCAGCGTCGTGAGGCGGGTGAAGCACTGGAGCCCGCGATCTTCGACGGTGCCCTGCAACGCCTGCGACCGGTCCTCATGACTGCGCTGGTGGCCAGCCTGGGCTTTGTCCCCATGGCCCTGAATATCGGTCTTGGAAGCGAAGTCCAGCGCCCGCTTGCCACCGTTGTAATCGGCGGAATCGTGTCAGCCACCTTGCTGACGCTACTCGTCCTGCCTGCGCTTTACCGGATTGTGCATGATGGCAGACTGGTCCGAAATTCCGCATCCGCCAACAACCGGCCGGCGACAGTCGTATAAGGGCATTTCATGGAATCGTCGGATAAAACTGCATGCTGAGCATCCTTGCCAACCGAACCTATCGCCACCTCTTTGCCGCTCAGGTCATCGCCCTGATCGGAACCGGGCTTGCGACGGTTGCGCTCGGTTTGCTGGCCTTCGATCTTGCCGGGGCAAATGCAGGGGCTGTGTTGGCCACAGCCCTTGCCATCAAGATGGTCGCCTATATTGGAATTGCCCCTGTGGTCGGCGCGTTTGCAAACCATTTGCCTCGCAGGGCATTCCTCATCTCCATGGATATCCTGAGGGCGGGTGTTGCCCTCTGCCTGCCGTTCGTTGACCAGATCTGGCAGGTCTATGTCCTGATATTCGTCCTGCAATCAGCATCGGCGGCGTTCACGCCGACCTTCCAGGCAACGATCCCGGACGTCCTGCCAGACGAGAAGGACTATACACGCGCCTTGTCGCTTTCACGACTTGCCTACGATATGGAGAACCTGACCAGCCCCCTTCTGGCAGCGCTGCTTCTGACAGTCGTGAGTTTCCACGCCCTGTTCAGCGGGACAGCGATTGGATTTATGGCCTCCGCGTTCCTGGTCGTCACGACGTCTCTGCCGGCACATGGGTCTGTGTCAGCTCAGGAAAGAGTTCTGACCCGCATGACGCGCGGCATACGAAACTATCTCGGCACCCCGCGTCTGCGCGGCATGTTGGCCGTCACGCTGTCGGCGGCCGCCGCCAGCGCCATGGTAATCGTCAATACCGTTGTCATCGTCCAGGACGGGTTGGGGCTCGACCAACAAGTCTACGCCATCACACTCGGCGCCTATGGTGCCGGATCGATGCTTGTCGCGTTGCTGCTTCCAACGCTCCTGGATCGGGTCAGCGATCGAACGGTCATGTTAATGGCGTCCGCCCTGCTTTCCGGAACCCTTTCAGTTCTGACTTTCGCCGCATTTGCATTGCCCGGCGGCCTGAGCTGGCCAACCGTACTGGGTGGTTGGCTAGTACTTGGCGCAGCCTATTCTTTGGCGATAACACCGGGCGGGCGCCTGCTGCGCCGGTCGTCGGTACCCGACAATCGCCCTGCCCTGTTCGCCGCGCACTTTGCCCTCAGCCACGCTTGCTGGCTGATTGCCTACCCAGTCGCAGGGTGGGTTGGCAGCCGGTTCGGTCAACCCTTCGCGCTCGCAGCGTCCGCAGGTCTTGCCGGCGCCGGTCTGTTACTCGCTCTTCGATACTGGCCGTCGGTCGCCGATGATAGGGTTGCCCACGCGCATTCTGACTTGCCGGCGGATCACCCTCACTTGAGCGAAGGACACAAGTTGGGAGAACCGGTGCATGAATTTGTGCTGGATGATCTCCATCGACGCTGGCCCTAACCGAAACTGTGATGAAGTAAAATGTTGAAAGGAACGAACATGATAAACATCTCCGCAAAGCCAGATGGCCGCGCCGACGGTAAATACCCGGTGCCATGTACCCCGGGAATGCTTGCCCTGCTCGGTGCGCTGGTTAGTTTTGGTGGCTGCACATCTGCCAACAACATTCTCAAGCCGGCGAATGCCGAGCGAACCGCAATCATAGAACAGGCTTGCGGGCCCTATCCGGTCTCCGGCCTCAAGAGCGGCGAGTCTCCGCGAAAGATCCGGTACCGGATCTGCAGGCGCTCGACCATTCAGACAATCGACGCAAAGCCAGAAACCGCAAATGACTCGTAACCTCCAAGTCATCAATCCAGGCCGCTTTTCAAGAACATCCCTCTTTCGGGTCGCTGCGGTTATGCTGGTCTCGTCGCTCCTCATTGGTGACGCATTCGCGCATGCGGTCGCAGAGGGTGACAAGGGATACATACAAGAGATCACAGGTGTGAATCTGGTCGCGTTTCTCTATCTAGGCGCCAAGCACATGATGACAGGTTATGACCACATCCTCTTTCTCCTCGGTGTCATCTTCTTTCTCTACAGGATGAAGGATATTGGCATTTATGTCAGCCTGTTCGCCGTTGGCCACTCAACGACAATGCTGGCAGGTGTGTACTTCAATATCGGCATCAACAGCTACCTCATCGACGCCATCATTGGATTGTCGATTGTGTACAAGGCGCTCGACAATATGGGTGCCTATCAGCGCTGGTTCGGAATTCAGCCAAACACCAAGGCGGCAACTCTGATATTCGGCTTTTGCCACGGACTCGGACTATCGTCCAAGATACTTGATTACCGGATTTCTCCTGATGGTCTTTTGCCCAACCTGCTGGCCTTCAATGTCGGGGTTGAACTGGGGCAGCTCCTGGCGCTCGGCGCGATCCTGATCGTGATGGGATTTTGGCGGCGCACACCCAGTTTTCTCAAACACGCCTATACCGCGAACATGGTGGTGATGGCCGCTGGCTTCCTGCTTATCGGCTACCAACTCACCGGCTACTTCGTCTCATAAGAGGATCCAGGTATGTACAACACAGATATGCCCACGCGTGCCGAACTTCCCAGTAGTGCCCGGCTTTTGCGCTCTACCCTGATCGCTGTGACCACCGCTGTCGCTCTGCTCGCTACCGTCATCCTTCCCGCAGAATATGCCGTTGACCCTACCGGGATAGGGGGGATATTGGGTCTTACGCAGATGGGAGAAATCAAACAGCAGCTCGCCGACGAGGCAACAGCGGATTTGGTTGTCGAAGCACCCGAACAGGAGCTTGCGGCGCAGCTGGGCGAGATCGTTCCGGACAGTGCGACCCAGGTCACAAGTCCCGACTGTGCGGATTCCGCACTCGCTTCGGTGACCGACGCTGAAAATACAGCCTGGCGTGACGAAGTCAGTCTTACGCTCGGGCCAGGGGAATCGGCAGAAATCAAACTGGTGATGAAAAAGGACGATACAGCCAGTTACGAATGGACCGTCGATCAGGGAAACCTGAACTCAGACCTCCATACCGATGGTACAGACGGCAATACAGTCAGCTATCGACAGGGGCGCGCTGAAACCAGCGACACAGGCGAGCTGACCGCTGTCTTCGATGGGGCGCATGGTTGGTACTGGCGCAACCGGAGTGATCTGTCTGTAACCGTAACGCTGCGGGCCCGGGGTGCATACAGCGAATTGAAGAGGATGCTTTGAGAGCAAGTTCGTTCCAGGTGCCAACCGATACCAATCGATTGTCAATCCATGGCCCCTCCCCCAAGCAACCAATCGCGTAGCAGAACATGCTATACAGTCCTCTGTGAGCCTTGTCCCTAATAGCCAGAATGGCCTGCCCTTCGAGGTGGTCCACGCGCCGTCCGGCGCGAAGGTTTCGTTCAGGCCCGGCGCGGCGCGCCCGGCAACCAGCGCCTCGGAACACAGGATGGACTTGCTTGACGGAGCGCCGAACCCGCTGCGCGCCGCCTGACATGCCTGCACCATTGATGAACGCACCCTCCGGCGTTTCGCCCTGGACACTGCGCATCCTGAAACGCCAGGATGATGGATGCTGGCGCCGCGCTGAACAGCCGCGTTTTGAATAATTTATTGTTGAACATGGCCCCTTCCGGATTGCCTGACCCGCGTCAGGGGTTCGCCCCGGACGCTCAGACTGTTCATCGAGTGGGTGAGAGGATGTGGCAGTGCTTTGTTTGCTCGTTCCGGCCCACCCTGGCCATGCCGGCCTGTCCAGCGCGTTTGGCAGGGGAAGCGAGGGCCAGAGGCATCGCTGCGAGACGGAATGTCTGCGCTTGTGATCCGGACACGTATTAGCGTCTTGACGCCGATCTCGCGACTCGCGCACGCCGCGGACACTGAACGCTCAAATTGCACCCAAATGCTTAACAAGGCGGACACCCTGACTGCCTATGCATGTCGGGGCGGAATCCAAACCATAAACGAAACACTTTCTGAAATGCACACACGTTTTCGAGACACTTTGCGGACAAAATCCCTGCGATTTTGGGTGACCCTGGGGATGCTTTTCGCCCTCGCACCGATCGCGCTCTCAGCCGGTGGCGGGTACGTCTTGTTGAATCACGGCGTGATCGCTCCCTTCCAGGACGTGGCCGAGCGCCAGAGAGACCAAATTGCTCCGGCCCAGAATTTGCGCCTGCTCATCTGGGACAGCCTGATCCCTGTCGATGAATACCTGCAGGACAGCGACCCGGTGCATACGGACACCTATCGCAATATCCGCGGACAGGTCGAAGTGGCATTTTCCGAGCTCATTTCGGCATTGGACGGCACGCCTCAAGCCCGCGGGCTCGTCGAGCGCGCCAGGGACAACTGGACGGTCGCAGACCAGCATGCGACCGAATTGCTGTCAGTGGTCGGATTGCCGGGAGATAGGCATGTCATCGAAACACAGCAGCGTTTCCATGGCAGCGTCGTCACCACGACCGACCTGCTGGCCGCGACATATACCCAGATCAGCCAGGCCATCATGGACGATCATGATATGGCCAATCGCTCCTATGAGAGATCGATGTGGCTGGCGGGCATCGCAGGCGGCCTGTCGCTCCTGTCGATTGCTTTCGGCGTCGTGATGATAGGCCGGGTCCTGTCGCAAAGCGTCGATCGTCTGGTCGATGGCGCGATCCGTTTTGCAGATGGCGACCGCCTGCACCGGATAAATGTCAGCGTTCCGCCTGAACTCCACCGCGTCGCTGTCGAATTCAATCTCATGATCGGGCGCATACAGGCGTCCGAGGAAGCCCTTGCCGAACTGGCCCTTCAGGACAGTCTGACCGGACTTGCAAACCGGCGTGCCTTTGATGGCGCGCTGGATGACATGTGGTCCCGGCATCAGCGATTTGGCGAGCCCGGAGCGCTTCTCGCGATCGACCTGGATCATTTCAAGCAGGTCAATGACACATATGGGCATGCCGCTGGCGACGAGGTCTTGCGCTCAGTGGCCAGTGTGATGAGGCACTGCCTGCGTCCCTCCGACAAGGTCTTCCGCGTCGGCGGGGAAGAGTTCAGTGTTCTCTTGCCCAGGACGGGTCTTTCCCAGGCGCACGAAACCGCCGAACGGCTGCGGCGCGCCATCGGGGCAAAAGCGGTCCAGTCAAATGGGAATATCATTACCCCGACGGCCAGTATCGGCCTGGCAGTGATGTCATCTGATGTCGACCAGAGCGCATTCGTCGCGCGGGCAGATACCGCCTTGTACGAGGCCAAGAGATCGGGCCGGAACCGGCTTGTCATCAATCACGGCAAGGGCATTGCCCTCGCCGTATAGGGCTCACTTGCCGATGCAGGGCCAGGTGCATAGCGTTGCCGATGCAGCGCTTGCGCCCGGCTTCGCAACTCGGTCAGCGCGCCCCGCGCATGTGATCCGGCCAAATATCATTCGATTTGGGTGCATCAGGCATCCTGACCCGCAGGTTCTACCGAGTCGGCAGACGAGGACTGCAGGGATGTTTCCCTAAGCCGCGCTGGCGACCAGTTTTGCGAGCTTTGCGGCAAAGAATCTTGCGCTCCAGAGATCGAGCGATTTCAGCTCATCCGGACGCAGGAAGCGGCGGACATCGGTTCGCGCGACCTCCCAGTCCACCTTGTCAATCCGGTCTCCGAGCGCACGGGTCAGCCAGGCTGTGTCGACCTTCAGGTCCGTCTGGCCACGCCAGGGGCCGAACTGGATGAGCGCGGCCTGAAGGTGCGCCAGGTTCGGGAACACGCCCCTGGCCACATACCAGGAGAAATCATACCAGTCCCGGCCTTTCAGGTATTCCCGGCAGAGCAGCGCATGGATCTTCAGGGCAAAATTCGACGCGAGGTCCTGGTGGCGCACCTCATGGTCTGTCGGAAAATCAAGGAACGTCCAGGTATCAGTGGAGAAGGCCGGGGGCTCGACATCGATCTCGAGCTTGATCCTGATTTTCTGGTCAGGCTGGCGGTCTGAGAATGCCAGGTCAAGTTGGCCGGCGATCGATGTGTCCTTGATCAGCGCAGCACGAATACGCTTGTCCATGTCCCCCTTCGGTTTCGCCTCGGGGCGAATACCAAACGTGGAAAACGTGTCCATCAGGGCGTCCAGATAAGGGGTCCAGTTGAATGTCCGGTCCGGTGCCAGGAGCATGAAGTCAAGATCCTCGGAAAACCGTGGCAATCCATGGAGGATGCGCAGGCTCGTGCCGCCCTGGAACACGGCGACATCGAAAAAATCCGCCTTCCAGAGCGCATAGAGGGCGATCTCCTGCATGATCTCCTTTGTTGCATTCTCCTCTTCCAGGCGGTTCTTCGC
>NZ_LADU01000011.1 GCF_000961795.1 Hyphomonas sp. BRH_c22 | reverse complement strand
CGGCACGGGGGCGGCCGGGGCGCTGCACGCGGCGAGCATGAGGGCGGCAAGGGCGAGGCAGGGGGTGCGCATGGGCAGCGGCCTTCCGGTCTGGTCTGGGGAAGGGCGAGCAGAAGGCGCGCCTTGCGGGAAGTCAAGGCCATCAAGGTCAAAGACGGCTGCGCGCCGCCATGCTGCCTTCGCAAGGCGCCGGAATTTGGCCCAGACAAACAAAAACGCGCCCCCGGGGGAGCGCGTTTTTCAGTTTGCCGATGCCCGTGGGCGATCAGGCCGAAGCGGCGACCGCTTTCTTGGCGATGCTGCGCTTGATCTTGAGCGCCTTGGAGGACAGCGTGTCATCCTTGGCCTTGGCGAGGAAGCCGTCGAGGCCGCCAAGCTTGTCCACGGTGCGCAGGGCCTTGGCCGCAATGCGCAGCTTGAACTTCTGGTCGAGGGCTTCGGAATGAAGCGTCACGTCGACAAGGTTAGGCAGGAACCGACGCTTGGTCTTCACCTGGGAGTGGCTGACCAGGTGGCCAACGATCGGCTTGGTGCCGGTAAGTTCACATTCGCGGGACATGGGCCTCGCTCCGATTGCATGTTCAGGGTTGTCTCGAAGGCGCGTCGTTACAGGGCAGGAGGCCCTCATGTCAACTCCGAAGCCACAGGCCGGATGAGAGTTTTTCAGCACGGTGTCATGGCCTGTCACGATTATTGACTGCAAAGCCATGGTTGATTGGGGCATTATAGAGGCAATCTTGTTCAGATGCCGTTGGTGTTGCACCCTTATACAAGGGGCGATGGGGACCAGTTCCGAAGGAAATAACCATATGAAACGCGCTCTTATGCTTGCTTCCGGACTTGCCCTCGCCGTCGCGGGGCTTGCCGTGGCGGACACGGCGTCAGGATCCGGCGCGGCCACGCCTGCCATCCTGGCGAACGTGAAGGCGGGTGCGCCGACACGCATGATCTATGAACTGGAGGCGAAAGCCCATATCCTGTTCATTCCGGCCACGGGCCGCGCGAGCTTTGACGTCGCAATGCAGCCTGACAATTACGTGATCAATTCGCGGGTCAAGGTGACCGGTATCGCCGACTGGTTCGTGAATTACGACATGGTGCTGCAGGCATCAGGCTATACGCGCGGCGATGAACTGAAGACCTATTCCTATGTTTCGCAGAACCGGGACGGGAAGAAAAACCGCAAGGTGAACCTCACGATCGGGCCGGACAGCTTCAAGATGAAAGCCGTGCCGGAATTCGGGAACCTGGGCGACCCGGCCGCAACAACCGAGCAGGTGCTGAAGACGAATGACCCGATTACAGCGCTGATCACGTTCGCCCTGGAACCCCGCGCACCCGGCGCCGACCCGTGCGGCGGGCCGATCCGCATCTTTGACGGGCGCCAGCTGACCTACCTGCACCTGAAGAATGCCGGCATGAAGCATGTCAAGACGGACGCCTGGTCGGGCCAGGCCATCGAGTGCCATGTCACGATGGAAAAAGTGGCAGGCTACAAGAAGGGCGAGTCCAACAAGGACAACCTGTCGGGCATCGACGGACCGCTGCGCATGTGGCTGGCCCCTCTGGAGAATGGCGCCACCGTGCCCGTGAAGATCCAGGCCGATACCGACAAGATCGGCAAAGTGGTTCTGCAGGCCAAGAAGCTGCGCTTCGAGCCCATCGTGACTGAAGAAGCCACGATGGCGCCGGGCGGCGGCTGATCTAGTCGCGCGTATCGCCCGGCAGACGGCGCAGCGCCGCCAGCAGGCCCGTCATGTCGTCCGGCATCGGTGCCTCGAAACGCAGGTTCTCGCCTGTGATCGGGTGAACAAAGCCGAGAACAGCGGCATGGAGCGCCTGACGCTCGAACGCCCGCGCGGCATTCTTCGCGAACTCATAACCCTCACCTGACCCCCAGGCCGTAATGCCTTTGGAGCGTCCATAGACCGGATCACCGATCAGGCTGGCGCCGACATGGCTCATGTGGACGCGGATCTGGTGCGTGCGGCCGGTTTCAAGCGTGCACTGGATGAGGGCCGCCGCCGGCAGGCCGGTGCCCTTGTCGCGCACCCCGAACGTTTCGAGCGCCTTGTAATGCGTGACCGCTTCGCGCCCATGGGTTCCGTCCGGATTGCGCACCACGGCCATTTTCTTGCGGTCGCCGGTGGCGCGGGCAATCGGCTCGTCAATCGTGCCTGCGAGCGGCCGCGGCGCGCCGCGCGTGAGGGCCAGATACGACCGCTCAATGTCGTGTTCGGCAAACAGGGCCGACAGGCCGGTATGGGCCGCTTCGGTTTTCGCGGCGACCATGACGCCGGTTGTCAGCTTGTCGAGCCGGTGGACAATGCCGGGCCGCTCAACGCCGCCAATCCCGGGCAACTGGCCTTCGCAATGATGCAGCAGCGCGTTGACCAGCGTGCCGTCCCAGCTGCCGGGGGCAGGGTGCACAGCCATGCCGGACGGCTTGTTGATGATGATCAGGTGAGCGTCCTCGAACAGGATGTCGAGCGGGATGTCTTCAGGCTCGGGCACAGCCGGTACGGGCGCAGGCAGGTCAAGCGCATAGACACTGCCGGCGACGACGGCCTTGCGCGGATCATCTGTGGCGGTCCCGTCAATCGTCACCGCGCCTTCCTTGATCAGCGCCTTGGCACGCGAACGCGACAGCGCACCGGCCTTTTCAGCCAGAAAGCTGTCGAGACGAAGGCCGGCATCGGCGACCTGGGCGGTGAAAGTGATCTTGTCCATTATTCGGCCTTATAGACGCGAACGGGCCTGCGCGTCATGGTGGTGTCGTAGTCGCGGTCTATAAGCGGCGCGAATCTCGGGAGGATATCATGAGCACAGTTACCAGACGCGGCCTGCTCGGCGCCGCCACCGGAGCCCTTAGCCTTGCAGCGTGCGCAAAGCCAGCCGCCAGCACATTGGTGCCGGGCGCGCCAGCCTATGATGGCGAGGTCGTGTTCGGCCATGGTGTTGCCTCTGGCGACCCGCTTCCAACCCGCGTCATCCTCTGGACACGCGTGACGCCGAAAACGGGCAGCGGCCCGATTCCGGTTCGCTATGATGTCTTTGGCGCAAGCGATGGGGCCACGCCCTTGCTGTCCGGTCTGACATCCGCCGATGCCGCGCATGATTTTTGCGTCAAGGTCGATATCACCGGCCTGAGCCCGGCAACCGCCTATCTCTACCGCTTCACGGCGCTGACCAGCGCAGGCGAGGTCACCTCGCCAGACGGCCGGACGCGAACCACGGCTGCCAGCGGCACCGCACCAGTCAAATTGGGCGTCGCATCCTGCGCCAACTGGCAGTTCGGCAAGTTCAATGCCTACAAGGCGCTCGCCGCCGAACCCGGTCTCGACGCGATCGTGTTCCTTGGCGACTATCTCTATGAATACGGCATTGATGGCTATGGCGCTGAAACGGCTCAGGCGCTGGGCCGGCTGCATGACCCGATCACCGAAATCGTCACGCTGGGCGATTACCGGATGCGCCACGCGCAGTACAAGTCGGACCCCGACCTGCAGGCCGCCCACGCCTCAGCCCCCTGGATCTGCACCTGGGACGACCATGAAAGTACCAATGACAGCTATCGGACGGGCGCGCAGAACCACAATCCAGAAGAAGGTGAAGGTGACTGGTCCGACCGCAAGCAGGCTGCGCTGCAGGCCTATTTCGAATGGATGCCGATGCGCAATCCTGCCTCGGGTGACATTACATCCGCTGTCTGGCGCAGCTTCAGCTTCGGAGATGTTGCAACCGTCTATGCGACCGAGACCCGCCTGACAGGGCGTTCGCAGACGATTGGATGGTCCGAAGTGATCAGCGCAACAGAGGATCCGTCCGAAATCGCGGCGCAAGCCACGGCGCACATGCAGGTCATCAGCGATCCGGCGCGCACCATGCTGGGCGCGGCGCAGGAAGCCTGGCTCGGCGCGGCACTGGCCGAGTCGGCCAAGGCCGGCAAGACGTGGCAGGTGCTCGCCAACCAGGTGGTCATGGCCCGTGTTGCCATGCCGGACTTCACCCAATCGCTGACCCCGGAGCAAATTGCGGCCCAGCCGATTCCGCAGGTTCAGCAGATGATCGGCTTCTCGGCCCTCGGCCTGCCATGGAACCTTGATGCATGGGATGGTTATCCGGCTGCGCGCGAACGTCTCTATGACAGCGTCGAAGCGGCGGGTGCGCGGCTGGTGACACTGGCAGGCGACACGCATACGGCCTGGGCCAATACGCTGGCCGACAGTGACGGCAAGCGCGTGGGCGTGGAATTCGGCTGCACATCGATTACCTCGCCGGGCCTGGGTGACTACGTCACCGGCATTCCGGATCTCGGCGAACAGTTTGCGGCGGCCAATGCCGAAGTCGACTGGTTTGACCCGACCGGCCATGGCTACACGATCGTGACATTGACACCGGAAAAGGTGACCGGCGCCTTTGTGAAAGTGTCGAGCATTGTCGAAGACGCATTCGAGGTAGAAACGGTCGCGACATTCGAAGGGACGCCGCTGGACATGGGCATCTCGGGGCTGACCCGGACGTCCTAGTCCTCTATCACACCGGCAAGGCGCGAGCGTCCGCCATCGAGCTTGAGCGCTTCGCCGGTGATGAAGGCCGCCTCGGGCGAGGCGAGGAAGCGGCAGGCGTCGGCGATTTCGTCGCCCTGCGCCGTGCGGCCGAGCGGTGTCCGCCTGGCCGTCCAGCTGTCAGTCTTGTCCTCGCGCGGACGAATAGCCACGATGGCGTTCACGCGAATGGCCCGCTCGGCCAGTTCAATGGCGCCGGCGCGCATGACACTGAGGACTGCGCCTTGTGACACGCTTTCGGTGAACCGCCCCGGCATCGAGGCAACGGCCGAATAGGACAGGACGAAAGTGACGGTGCCTTTCTGGCGCAGGCGCTCGACACCGACCGACGGCAGGTCGTCCTGCAGGGCAATGCGTTCGGCGAACACCTGCAGCGCCAGCGCAGCACCGCGCGTGGACTTGGCCATCGCCTTGTCGAACTTGTCTTTTTCGAAGTCGAAGACGGTGTCTGGTTCTTCGATTTCGGGAATGATGACAGCATTGTCGATACGGCCGAAGCCTTCGATTGCCGCTGTGAAGGCATTCCGCAGGCCAAGGCGCGTGTGGAGCTCGCCATGGTGGAAAACGACATCTTCCGGCACGGCATTCCTGGCCGCCGCTAGGCGTTCCGCACTTGGGTCGGCCGCGATGACATGATGACCCGTTTCGCTGAACCGGCGGGCGACGGCATCGCCGATTTCGCGGCCAAGGCCGAGTATCGCTGTGACGGGAATGCCCATTTATTCAGTCCCCGGCCGTGTCGGCGGGCGCGGCCGTCACGCGGCGCGGGTTGCGGATATCGTCGCCGAGAATGACGATCCGGTCATTCAGCCGGTGCAGCGCGGCAAGGATTTCGCCAAGCAGGCGTACCGTAATGAACAAAAAGGCGAGCACCGAGACACCGATCACCAGCTTGGTGAGGGCCATCAAGGGGTGCCCGTTGAACAGTGTGAGCAGGGAGCTGAGCAGGACCAGAAGCCCTGAAACGACGAGGCCGATGCCAAGAATCGCGGTTGCCAGCTTTACCGCGCCGAGTGTCATCGGCCGGTCCTGGTCGAAAATGTCGCGCATGGGTCGTCCTCCGCCCGTTGCCTGTAGAAGGTCCAGGCGCGGCAGCGGAGGACTTATTCCGCCATTACCGCGCTAGCTCGCCTTCAACCATTGCAGCTGTTCTTTAATCTTGAGTTTCTGTCGCTTCATTTCCTTCAGCTCAAGCTGGTCCGCAGACGGGTGTTTTTGAGTCTCGGAGATTTTCTCGTCCAGTTGGCGATGCTTGTTGGCTAGCTCACTGATCCGACCGTTGAGCGACATAGGCAGTCTCCTTTTGCGGTTAAGAACTTGTGTCTTTATTGCCACACTAAATCATAGATGAAGGTCGGCGTTAAGGGGGTCAGCAAAGGTTTTCCTGAGTTTAACCCGAACCGGTCAGACCTTCATCGAGCGCGATGATTTCCTGCGCGCTTTTTGAGCGAACATGTCCTGGTCGCCTCGGGCAATCAGCGTGTCTGCCCCCAATCCGTCATGCCATTCGGCCACGCCGCATGAGGCGCCGATATGGACCGGCGGCACGTCTTCGGCGTCACCATTGCACACCACGATCTGGTCGATCAGCTGTGTCAGCTCTGCCGCCTTGGCCTTTGTCGCCGCGTGACTGGCATGCGCCAGGACGATCCCGAACTCGTCGCCGCCCAGCCGCCCGACAATGTCCGTTTCCCGTGTGCTTTCGAGCAGAATATCCGACACGCGCAGCAGCACATTATCCCCGGCAGCATGTCCGAAGACGTCATTGACCTTCTTGAAATGATCGAGATCGATGAAAATAAGCGAGAGCGGTGTACGGAAACGACCGGCGACCGCTATCTCACGCCGCACCTCCCGCTCGAACGCACGCCGGTTGAACACGGGGCAGAGCGCATCATTGTCCGCGAGCAGTTCTGCGTCGGAGAGGGCATTGCGCAGGCGCGCAGCCTCTTCCCGCAGGTAAATGACCTCCTCACTGAGCGCTTCAAGTGCCGCACGTTCATGTGAACCAATCGAATCGAGATCAATGCCCAGACTATCGAGCAAGGCGCGGCGCTGATCCTGCGAGACCTGATGGAATTCTTCCGTCATTGGGTGACGATATACAAGAAATCGCGTCAGGGGGATAGCAAGGTTCATGCGGGCCCGATGACGTGCCAGTTGACCCGTCGCGCCGCTTTCCTATTGTGCGCGCTTTCTGGCGACAAGGACCCCGAAAGCCATGACCCGTTCCCCGAAAGTCGGCATTATCATGGGCAGCCAGTCCGATTGGCCGGTAATGCACCATGCCGCCGCGATCCTCGAGGAGATGGGTGTCGCCCATGAAGCGAAAATCGTGTCTGCGCACCGCACGCCCGACCGCCTGACCGAATACGCCAAGGCGGCGAAAGGCCGGGGCCTCAAAGTGATCATCGCGGGCGCGGGCGGCGCGGCCCATCTTCCCGGCATGATGGCGGCCATGACGCCGCTGCCTGTCCTCGGCGTGCCGGTTCAGTCGAAGACGCTGTCCGGTCTCGATAGCCTGCTGTCGATCGTCCAGATGCCCCGGGGCATCCCGGTCGGCACCCTGGCCATTGGCGAAGCTGGCGCCGTCAATGCCGGCCTCATGGCCGCCGCCATCATCGCCCTCGACGACAAGGCCGTCGCCGCGAAACTCGACGCCTATCGCGCCGCCCAGACGGCCGCTGTGGCCGAGGAACCCGAGGGATGACACGCCTGTCGCCCGGCGCCGTGATCGGGATTCTTGGCGGCGGACAGTTGGGCCGTATGCTGGCCGGCGCCGCAAGCCAGCTTGGCTTTGACGTGCATGTCTTCTGTCCGGAAGCCGGCTCGCCGGCCGCGCGGGTCGCCATGAAACACTGGCAAGCCGACTATGGCGACGACGAGGCGCTGACCGCGTTCGCCGAGGCCTGCGACGTGATTACGCTCGAGTTCGAGAATATCCCCGTCAGCGCCGTGGAAGCGATCGCCGCCACCGGCATACCGCTGCATCCCGGCGCGAAATCGCTGGCGATCTCGCAGGATCGCGCCGACGAAAAGGCTTTCCTGCGCGGCATTGGTATCGCCACGGCGGACTATCGGGAGATCAATGCCGAGGCGGACATCGGCCCGGCGCTGGCGGCGCTGGGCGGCAAGGGCGTGCTGAAGACGCGGCGCGACGGGTATGACGGAAAGGGCCAGGCCTGGCTGAATGGCCCCGCCGATATCGCGGCAGGCTGGGACAGCGTTGGTCAGGCCCCGTCGGTTCTTGAAGCTGCCATCGCGTTCGACTGCGAAATCTCGGTGATCGTGGCGCGGTCGAGCACCGGCGAGACAGCCAGTTGGGCCCCGCCGCGCAACATACACAAAGACGGCATCCTTGCCCGCTCCACCGTGCCATCAGGCGTTGGCCAGGCCGTTGAAGCCGAGGCGCGGCGGCAAGCCGTGGCGCTGGTTGACGCGCTTGGGCACGTTGGCGTTCTGGCGCTTGAATTCTTTGTCATGGCCGATGGCCGCCTGATCGCGAACGAGTTCGCGCCCCGGGTCCATAATTCCGGTCACTGGACGCCCGAAGCCTGCCAGACCGGCCAGTTCGAACAGCACATAAGGTCGATTGCCGGCTGGAAGCTGGGAGACACGCATCGCCTTTTTGATGCAGAGATGACAAACCTGATCGGCGAGGCAGGCCTGATCGACCCGGCCATGCTCGCGCCCAACGAAACACTGACCCTGTACGGCAAGCGCGAGGCGCGTCCGGGCCGCAAGATGGGCCATGTCACAACGCGTCTCGGCCCGCGAAAGGACTGAATCCATGCTGCTTCCCGTTTCAACCTGGCAGGATATTGAACGCTGGCTGACCAGGTCGCGCACGATTGTTGTTCCAATCGGCTCGATGGAGCAGCACGGCCCGAACGGCTTCATCGGCACGGATGCCTTATGCCCCGAGATCATCGCCCGACATGCCGAAAGCCTTGCGCCGGATGACATCCTTGTGGGCCCGACATTCAATGTCGGCTGCGCGCAGCACCATCTCGGCTTCCCCGGCACGATCACGCTGCGCCCGTCCACCATGATCGCCGCGATGGCGGACTGGACCGAGAGCCTGATGCGCCATGGTTTCGAGCGGATCTACTGGTATAATGGACATGGCGGGAACATTTCGACAATCGAGGCCGCTTTCAGCGAGATCCATGCCCGGCGCAGCTTCGATCCGCGCGGCGCCGACAATCGCCCCGGGCTGAGCCTGAAACGCCGCGACTGGTGGGATTTCCGGGACGTGATGGGGCTCTGCAACAAGCTCTACCCCGTCGGCCATGGCAGCCACGCGACGGCGTCAGAGGTTTCGGTGACCTATTTCGCCTATCCGGACCGGGCCCGGCCCGAAGTGGAGATGAGCCCGAAAATCGCCCCCAATGGCAAGATCAGCGACGCGGTCCAGTATCGCCGGGACTTCCCGGACGGCCGGATCGGGTCGGACCCGACACAATCCAACGCTGCCGACGGCGCAAAGATTGTCGAGGCGGCCGCGAAGGCCATGCTGGAGGACGTCAAACGGTTTTCTGAATAAGCTGTAACCTGTGAGTGCAGCGCAACGGCTGGCCACATGCCAAGAAGGGCGGTATCAGAACAGGCTTCCAGAAAGGCGTGCGAACCGGATTGATGCTCGACATTCAGAGGCTGGAAAAATCATTTGGCGCAAAGCACGCAGTGCGCGGGGTGTCCTTCCGGCTTGAGAAGGGCACGGTGCTTGGCTTTCTCGGACCGAACGGAGCCGGAAAATCAACCACAATGCGCATGATCGCGGGCGTTCTCGAGCCGGATGGCGGCGATGCCCTGATAGACGGCAAATCCATCCTGTCTGACCGGCGCGAAGCCCAGCGGGCCCTCGGCTACCTGCCTGAAGGCGCGCCCCTTTACGACGACATGACCCCGCCGGAATTCCTGATCTTCATGGCGTCGGCGCGCGGCATCAAAGGCGCGGCCCGCAAGAACGGCGTCGAACGGGCCATTGCCGATGCCCGTATTTCGACCGTTTGCGACCAGCGGATCGGTTCCCTGTCCAAGGGATACCGCCGCCGCGTCGGCCTTGCAGGCGCGATCCTGCATGACCCGCCGGTCCTGCTGCTCGATGAGCCGACCGACGGTCTTGATCCGAACCAGAAGCGAGCCGTGCGCGCACTGATCGCCCGCATGGCCCCGCATAAAGCCATCCTGATCTCGACACATACGCTGACTGAAGTGCCGGCCATGTGCACACGTGCCATCGTTATCGACCGGGGCATGATCGTTGCAGATGATACGCCCACGGCACTGGCCCGGCAGTCTGAAGACGGGACCCTCGAGAGCGCCTTCACGCGGCTGACGGATCAGGCCGAGGCGGAATCGGCATGATGACTTGGGCGAGAGAGCAGTTCGGCGGGTTCACGGCTACCTATCGGCGTGAGCTGGGCGCCTATTTTGCCACGCCGATGGCCTATGTGTTCCTCGCGGTGTTCCTGCTGGCGGTCGGCATGTTCACCTGGGAGGCGTCCCGCTTCTTTGACACGGGCTCAGCCGACCTTGCGCCCTTCTTCGTCTGGCACCCGTGGCTGTACATGATCTTCCTGCCAGCCCTAGCCATGCGCCTCTGGGCCGACGAGCGCACGGCGGGAACGGATGAATTGCTGCTCTCATTGCCGCTGGGAATGCCGGGACTGGTTATCGGCAAACTGTTCGCCGCCTGGACCGTTGCGGGTGTCGGCCTCGCGCTGACCGCGCCCATGTGGGCGACGGTGAACCTGCTGGGCAGTCCGGACAATGCCGCCATCGCACTGACCTATCTGGTCAGCTTCCTGATGGCCGGCGCCTACCTGTCGATTGGCGCAGCTGTATCGGCACTGACCGGCAGCCAGGTCACGGCCTTCGTGCTCAGCGTCGTCATCGCCTTCATCTTCACCGCAGCCGGCTGGCCGCTGGTCCTGTCCGGCGTGAAGTCTGCCTTTGGTACGGGAGCGGCAGAACTGGTCGCTTCCTTTTCCTTCCTGACGCAATTTGAAGGCGCCCAGCGCGGCGTGCTGGAACTGCGCGCGGTCGTTTTCTTTCTTGGCTTTACCGCCTTCTGGGCCGTGCTGAACGGCCTGTGGGCCGCGCGGCAGAGGCTGGGCTAGGGGATGAAGGCGAAACACTACCTTGTTGCGGCAACAGCGCTGGCCACCACGATTTTCGTATCGGGCAATCTGGTCATGCAGAAGGTGCTGTCCGGCGCGCGCGTGGATTTCACCGAAAATAATCTCTACACGCTGTCGCAAGGCACGAAGGACACGCTGAAGACGGTATCTGAGCCCGTCGAACTGACCTTCGTCTATACGCGGGGGGTCGGGCAGGACTACCCGGCCGTACGCGCCTATGCCGCACGTGTGCGTGAACTGCTTGAAGCCTATCGCAGCCAGTCCGGCGGCCGGGTGATCGTCAACGAGATCGATCCGTCACCCTTCTCCGAGGCCGAGGACGAAGCCCTTGCTGCTGGCGTAACAGCGATCAGCACGAGCGGGACAGACCCGCTCTATTTTGGAATCATCGGACGCAACGCCGTCGACGACCAGCGGGTCATCCCTTTCCTGGCGCCGGAACGGGAAGTGACGCTGGAATACGACCTGACGCGGATGATTGCCCGGCTTGATGACCCGGATGCGCCGCGTGTTGGCGTCCTGTCGACCTTGCCGGGCATGACGGCGCCTGGTGGTGAAGGCGGATATACCTTGCTGGCCGATATGTCGAAATCATTCGACGTCGTGCCGATCTCGCAGGAATTCCAGTCCCTGCCGGAAGACCTGGATGTCCTTTTCCTGGCCCATCCGCCCGAACTGTCCGCGCGCCAGTCCTGGCTGGTCGATCAATACATCCTGCGGCACGGCCGGGCGGTGATCATGGTCGATCCCGCAGCAAAGACGGCCATGGGTGGGGGCTTCCTCGATACTGGCAGCGATCATCCGCGTTCGGACCTCGGCCTGCTTGGCACGGCGTGGGGCGTGACCCTGTCAGACGATGCAGTGGCGGATGCGGCCAATGCCTTGCCGGTGCCTGTTGATATCGGCAATGGCCGCATGGAAGAACTGGCCCACCCGCTATTCATCGGTTCACCCGCTTCGGACATGAACCGGCAAGACCTGGTCACCGCGGACCTGACCCGCAATGTCAATTTCGGTGCGCCCGGGGGTCTTCTCGTGGGCAGCCTGCCGGAAGGCGTGACGTTTTCCCCGCTGATTTCGACCGGACCGAGCCCGTCCTTCATCGACGCTGCGGAAGCCGTGCGTGACATGAAACCCGGCGACGTCCTGAAATCCTACAAGACAGCCCCGCAGCCGCTGGTGCTGGCAGCCCGCCTGTCGGGCTCCCTCGTCTCGGCCTTTCCGGACGGCGCCCCGGCACTGATTGAGCCATCGGAACCTGCGCTGGCGGAACTCGCGCGCGCCGAAGCCGCCAATGCCCTGCCGCATATTTCGAAGAGCGTGACCGAGGCCGAAATCGTGATGATCGCCGACGTCGACACGCTGGCGGATGATTTCTACATCATTCCCGGGCGGGGTGTTGTGGTGGCCGACAATGGCGCGCTGGTGCTTAACGCGCTCGACTCCCTGTCGGGCGGCGGAGAGCTGTCGCGCCTGCGGTCACGGTCGCCCAGCCTCAGGTCCATGACCCGCATTGACCGGATGCGCGAGCGCGCGGAGGCGAAATATTTCCGCCAGCAGGCCGAGCTGGAAAACCGGTTGGAAACAGCCCAATCGCGGCTGGAAGAATTGCAGGACATCAGTGCAACCGATGGCTTCTTTTCCGGCGACATCGAAGCGGACCTGTCGGAAGACGAACGCGCCGAACTGACAAGGCTGCGCGCCGATATTATGGAGCTCCGCGACCGGTTGCGCAGCATCGAACGCGATTACCGCCGTGATATTGACCGGCTGGAAAGCATGCTGAAACTGATAAATATCTGGGGCGGTCCGGTACTGGTCGGTTTGATCGGGCTACTGGTGTGGCGGCGCCAGACCTATCGGGGAGGACGCGACGCATGAACGATGTTCCGTCCCAGCGCCGTATGCGTCGGCTTCAGATCATGGGCGCAGCCGCAGGTGCGCTGACCGTGATCGCGGTCCTGCTGAGCCTCGGCGGCCAGAGCACGACCCAGAACACCGAACGCATGGGCAAGCCGGTGCTTCCCGATTTCTCGGCTGTCCGCGCTGAGGCCGCAGAAATCCGGATCACGCTGGCCGACGAGGCCTATGCGCTGGTCAATGGCCAGGACGGCTGGACCCTTGGCGGCACCAGCGGATACCCGGTTCGCGTCGACCGGCTGGCCGCGCTGGCGGGCGGGCTGGGTGACATGACCTGGGGCGAAGGGCGTACGCGCGATGCCGGCAAGATGAACCGCATCGGCCTGGGGGATCCGCGCGATGGCGGCACCGGCGCGCTGATCGAGATCGTGAACGCGGCCGGCACCGTCACCGCGTCCCTGCTGACCGGCCGGAAAGGCCCTCATGTCTATGCCCGCGTTCCGGGCGACGAACAGGCCTTCCGGGTCAATGGCGACCTGCCGCCGCTGTACAATCACGATGCCTGGCTGGACTTGGATATCATCGACATCCAGTCCGATGCGGTATCGGCTGTCCGGCTGTTCGACGCACTGGACCGGAGCCTGTACCTGCAACGCTCTGTCGGCAGCGGGGACACGAGCTTTCGCCCGGCACCGCCCTACCAGAACTACCGCCTGGTCAGCCGGATCGCCGCCTCGACTCCGGCGCTGGCGTTGACCCGGCTTCAGCCGATCGGCGTGAAACCAGCCGCGAAACTGCAAACCCGCCCCAGAGGGCGGCACATAACGACCACCCATGACGGGCTCGAGGTGGAACTCAGGGCCTATCGCGAACCGGACGGCTATTTCGTTACGCTGAGGGCGGTCGAAGCCGGAGAAGGCGCGCAACGGGGCAGCACGATCAACCAGAAGGCCGCCGGATGGGCGTTCGAAGTGACGGAATTCGACTGGAACGATTTCACGCCGTCCATCTCGTCAATTGTGCGCCCGCCGGTTCCGGATGATCCGGAAGAGACCGACACGCCAATCCGGCCCTGAACGCTAGTTGCGCAGGTCCATGGCGGCAAGAACGCGGCCGAAACCGGCTTCCTGCACGACGAGCGCGCATGTCGTTGGGCAGACAGACGGGTCGATCTCGACACGCCCACCGATCCAGGGGCCGATTGAGGTCACTTTCGTCACCGGGTGAACCATGTCGGTCGGGTTGGCCTCCCCGTCGAGATACTCGATCACGAAAATGTCCGTCAGGTCGGTGATGGCACCGGTCAGCTCAATCTTCGCGCCCTTGCGCACGAGGCGCGCAGGCGACGCGTCCGCCTTGCTCACGCGCTGGAGCGCCGACCGGACCTGGGGCGGCTTGCTACCGGGGCATTGTTCAAGTCCGTTGTAAACCGTCTGGGGCGTGTAGGGCCCACGCAGTCTGAACCGGTCGACATAGCTGCGCTGGCGATCCTTGGATTCAGCCATGGCCATCGGGTCTTTCTCGCCGAGATAATCCCAGTAATCGACCGACCAGGTCAGGATCAGGACATCATCGCGCTCGGCAGCCACCTCGGACATTGTCCGGTGGGCCTTGGGACAGGCACGGCAATTATGCGACGCGAATAATTCAATCAGAACCGGCGACGGGGCCGAGCTGGCCACAGGTGTCTGGGCCGCCGCAGGGATTGCAGAGACAGCGAGAAGGACGAGAGCAGACAGGTGGGCGCGTATCATGATGATTTCGTTATAGGCCCATGCCAAATCGCATGACAATCACAGGGGTGTGAGCACTGCAAAAAAGCCCTCCGCGCGGGAACGCGGAGGGCTTTGTCTTTGAATCGGCTGGCGGAAATCCCTACAGGGCTTCGCGCGCGAGATTGCGCAGCACGTAGTGGAGGATGCCCCCGTTGCGATAATAGTCGAGCTCGTTCTCGGTATCGATGCGCAGCACGGTCTTGGCGGTGAAGCTCGTGCCATCCTCGCGCGTGATTTCCACGTCCAGCGTCTGGCGCGGCTGGATGTTCGCGATGCCGGAAATCGAGACCTGCTCCTTGCCGGTCAGGCCAAGGGTTTCAGCGCTGGCGCCATCGGCAAATTCAAGTGGGAGCACGCCCATGCCGATCAGGTTCGACCGGTGAATACGCTCGAAGCTGCCCGCGATGACGGCGCGCACGCCGAGCAGGACCGTGCCCTTTGCCGCCCAGTCACGCGACGAGCCATTGCCGTAAAGCTCACCCGCGAAGATCACCAGTGGCACATCGTCCTGCTCGTATTTCATCGCCGCGTCGTAGATCGGCATTTGCGCGCCGCCCGGATAATGCACCGTGAAGCCACCTTCGACACCCGGAACCATCTTGTTCTTGATACGGATGTTGGCGAACGTGCCGCGCATCATCACTTCATGGTTGCCGCGGCGCGAGCCATACGAGTTGAAGTCCAGCGCGCTGACCTGATGGGCCAGCAGATATTCACCTGCCGGGCTCGCCGCCTTGATCGAACCGGCCGGCGAAATGTGGTCGGTCGTGATGGAGTCGCCGAAGACGGCCAGAACGCGCGCGTTCTTCACATCCTTCGGTGCGTCTGGTGTCAGGCTCATGCCTTTGAAGTAAGGCGGATTCTGGACATAGGTTGATCCGGGTGGCCAGCTATAGGTCTGGCCGCCGGAGACGTCGATTGCCTGCCAGTGCTCATCGCCCTTGAAAACGTCCGAATAGCGATCTTCGAACATTTGCGGCGTGACGGCCACAGCCATGATCTCGGCAATCTCGTGAGAGGTTGGCCAGATGTCCTTGAGGAAGACGTCCTTGCCGTCCTTGTCCTGGCCCAGCGGATCCGTTGTCAGGTTGATGCGCAGAGAACCGGCAATCGCATAAGCGACGACCAGTGGCGGGGACGCAAGATAGTTTGCCTTGATATCCGGTCCGATGCGTCCTTCGAAGTTGCGGTTGCCGGACAGCACGGAACAGGAAACCAGGTCGCCTTGCGCGATGGCCTTGGCCAGCGGCGCATCGAGCGGTCCGGAATTGCCGATACAGGTGGTGCAGCCATAGCCGACCAGGTTGAAGCCGAGCGCGTCGAGGTCATCAGAGAGCCCGGCCTTGTCGAGATAGTCGGTGACGACCTGGCTGCCCGGTGCGAGTGAGGTTTTTACCCACGGCTTCCTTGTCAGGCCAAGCGCGTGCGCCTTGCGGGCCACGAGGCCGGCGGCGATCATCACGCTCGGATTGGACGTGTTGGTGCATGACGTGATGGCCGCGATGAATACATCGCCATGGGTGACGGTATAGTCTTCACCTTCGACCGCAATCGGCTCGGCGGCGTCAGCTTCCTTGCCGAACTCCTTGGCCATTGCATCGGCAAATGCCGTGTCGCCCTCGGACAGCAAGACACGGTCCTGCGGGCGTTTCGGACCGGAGATGGATGGCACCACGGCGCCCAGATCCAGTTCAAGCGTGTCGGTGAACACGGGTTCGGCCTGCTCGGGGCGCCAGTAGCCCTGCGCCTTGGCATAGGCTTCAACCAGCGCCACGCGATCTGCGTCGCGGCCAGTGTTCCTGAGGTATTTGACCGTATCGTCATCGACCGGGAAGAAGCCGCACGTCGCACCATATTCCGGCGCCATGTTCGAGATCGTCGCTTCATCTTCGAGCGTGATACTGGCCAGGCCGGGGCCGAAGAATTCGACGAATTTCCCGACGACGCCCTTCTTGCGCAGCATCTGGACAACCGTGAGAACGAGATCTGTTGCGGTTGCGCCTTCAGCCAGTTTTCCAGTCAGCTTGAAACCGATGACTTCAGGAATGAGCATCGAGACCGGCTGGCCGAGCATGGCGGCTTCAGCTTCGATGCCGCCCACACCCCAGCCAAGCACGGACAGGGCGTTGATCATGGTCGTGTGGCTGTCGGTGCCGACGCAGGTGTCGGGATAGGCAACGGTTTCGCCATCTTCTTCCTTGGTCCAGACGGTCTGGCCGAGATATTCGAGGTTCACCTGGTGGCAAATGCCGGTACCGGGCGGCACGACACGGAAATTCTTGAACGCGGTCGAGCCCCAGCGCAGGAACTCATACCGTTCCTGGTTGCGCTGGTATTCCATCTCGACGTTGTTCTGAAAGCTGCCTGGCCCGGCGAAACTGTCGACCATGACCGAGTGGTCGATCACCAGGTCGACAGGGACCTGCGGATTGATCGCATCTGCCGAAGCGCCGAGGTTCTTCGCAGCGTCGCGCATCGCAGCGAGGTCAACGACTGCGGGGACGCCGGTGAAGTCCTGCATCAGGACGCGGGCAGGGCGGTAGGCGATTTCGTGGCTCGTGGCGCCCTTGTTGTCGAGCCAGGCCTTGAACGCGAGAATGTCGCCCTTGGTGACCGTCTTGCCATCTTCGAAGCGCAGCATGTTTTCGAGCAGCACCTTGAGCGATGCCGGCAGGCGCGACACATCGCCAAGGCCGTTTTCAGAGGCTGCAGCGAGTGAATAATAAGTGTACGTCTTGCCAGCAGCGGTAAGGGTGCGTTTTGAATTGAAGCTGTCGAGAGACGGCATGCGGGAGACCTCGCGTCTTGATGTGATAGGTGAGCCGCCGGGGGAAGCGGCGCGTTGCCTCGTGTCATATAGGTGGTAAGTCCCTGATGCAATTGCGACCAAGGGACTATTCGGGAGATGATGTGCGCCTTTTGACAGCTTCCGGACTGGGCATCCTGCGCGGGGAGCGGGTGCTGTTTGACGCGGTGTCACTGGAGGTGGCGCCGGGCGAGGCTGTGGTGTTGAGGGGCGCCAACGGGGCCGGAAAGACCACTTTGTTGCGCGTACTGGCTGGCCTGACACGGGCGGAGACGGGCGAGGTGAGCCGTACCGCCCCGCATCACTGGGTTGGCCATCGCGAGGGTCTGAAGCCGCATGAAACCCCCCGCGCTCACCTGGACCTGTGGGCGCGGGCCTGGGGCGCAGGCGCCGATGTGGACGCAATCCTCAATGAAATGGGACTATCGAGGCCGGCAGACGTCGCCGCGCGATACCTGTCGGCCGGGCAAAGGCGGCGCACGGCGCTGGCGCGTGTCCTGCTGGACAAGCGTCCGGTCTGGCTGCTTGACGAGCCGTTCACGGCGCTGGACGCCGAGGGGCGGACGCGGGTCCTTGATATGGTGGCAGAGCATCGGCAAGGGGGCGGTGCGGTGGTGGCAGCGGTGCATGGCGAGGTCGGGTTCATTGCCAGCCGGGAGATCACGCTGTGAGCCCCGCCCCTATCCTTTCAGCCTTCCGGCAAGCCCTCAGCGAAGCCTGGGCGGGCGGCGCGGGCGCCCTGTTGCCGCTCGGCTTCTTTGCCGGGGCCGCCGTTCTCGTGCCGCTGGGTATCGGAACCGAACCCGGCATGTTGCGCACGGTCGGCCCCGGCATACTCTGGGTATCACTTGCGCTATCCAGCCTCGTGACGCTGGAGCGCATCTTTCAGGCCGATGTCGAGGACGGCGCCCTTGACCTGTGGCTGCAGACCAGCGCGCCCGTCTCGGCGATCGCCGCAGCAAAGACATTCGCCCACTGGCTGACGGCCGGCCTGCCGCTGGCGCTGATGAGCCCGGTTCTGGCGCTGATGTTCCAGGCCGAGGCCGGAGCGAACCTTCTGACCAGCGCGATGATCTACGGCCTCGGCGGGCTTGCCTTCTTCTTCTGGGGCGGCGTTGGCGCCGCCCTGTCGGCAACCGTGCGCCGCGGAGGATTACTTATAGCCCTGATCGCGCTGCCCCTTTATGTGCCGACGGCGATTTTCGGGTCGCTGGCGATGAGCGGCGCAGCTGGCGGCGACAGTGCGCCCTTGCTGCTGGTGGCCTCGACACTGTTTGCGCTGGCGCTGGCGCCATTTGCCATGGCTGCTGCGTTGCGCTTGGCGGCGGATTGAGGGGAAGCTATCTGATGGGCATGTTGTCGGCCTTTGCAAATCCACACCGCTTCCTCGCCCTGTCGCGCTGGCTGGCGCCGCTCTTCTATCTGCTGGGCGCAGCGCTGATCGCGTGGGGCCTCTGGCAGGGCCTGTGGATTGTCCCCCGGGACGATTATCAGGGCGGCGACATCATGCGCGTCATGTTCATCCATGTGCCCGCCGCCTGGCTCGCCATGGCAAGCTATTCGGCGATGGCTGGCGCCAGTTTCGTCTGGTTCATCTGGCGCCATGAACTCGCTGACATCGCAGCCAAGGCGATTGCGCCGCTGGGGGCGACATGGACCGCGCTATGCCTTGCAACCGGCGCCGTGTGGGGCAAGCCGACCTGGGGCACATGGTGGCAGTGGGATGACGCACGCATGATGAGCGTGCTGTTCCTGTTCTTCCTGTTCCTTGGCTACATGGCGCTGCGCGCAGCCATGGATTCGCGGCAAAAGGCTGCCCGCGCCGGCGCGATCCTCGCCATGGTCGGCGCGCTGAACGTGCCGCTGATCAAGTTCTCCGTCGACCTGTTCACATCGCTTCACCAGGATTCCAGCGTCATAACGGCAGAGGGGCCCAAGATGGCATCGGTCTATCTGTGGCCGCTATTGATGAGCGGCCTTGGGCATTCTCTTCTGTTTGGTGCACTCGTGATGACCCTGATGCGCGCCGAGATCTGGACACGTCAGGCCGCGCGCCATCGCGCCAGACTGTTGGCGGGGGCATGATGGACCTGTTACCGGACTTCGGAAAGAACGCCGCCTATATCTGGGCGTGCTATGGCATCGGGCTGGTGCTGATCGGCGGCACCGTGATCGGCGTCCTGGTCAAGGCGCGCAGCGCAAAACAGAGTCTCGCGCGCCTGAAAGGCGATGACGGAGATGTCACATGAAGCGCTGGCTTGCCGCCATTCCGGTTGTTGCGCTGCTGCTCTTTGCCGGGCTGGCCCTGTCGCAATTGCTGAGCCCGAAAAAGGGCGACTTCGAGCGGGTATCGCGCGCCGCGCCCGAGCGGCTGTTCGAGACACTGGACGGCGGCACCGTCACTTTCGCCCCGCCACCCGGCGGCAAGAACGTGGTCGTCAACCTGTTCGCGAGCTGGTGTGCGCCGTGCGAAGCAGAGCATCCCCGCCTGATGGAATTGTCTGATGCCTTCCCGGACAGGATCTATGGTGTGCTCTACAAGGATAGCCGTGAAAACGGCGCCGCCTTCCTGGAACGGATGGGGAATCCGTTCACCGGTGTCGCGGTCGACACGGACGGGCAGGGCGGACTTGATTTCGGGCTGACCGGTGTGCCGGAAACATTTGTGATCTCAAGCGAGGGCGAGATCCTGGTACACATCACCGGTCCGCTGGACGATGGTGATGTCCGCGAGGTGCGCGGGGCGCTCAACGCACCCCGCGACTGATCCTGACGTCTTACTTCTTCTTGCGGCCGGCTGGCTTGGCTTTCGCCTTCGCGGCGGCCTTCGGCGCAGCAGCGGCTTTTGGCGCAGCTTTCGCTTTTGGCTTGGCCTTCTTCACGACAGTTGGCGCAGGTGCGGCTTTCGGCGCTGCGGGCTTGGCATCGGCTGCTTCTGTGTCCTCGACCAGTTTCGCAAGGCCGGACAGCAGCGCATCCTGCTTGGTCTTTGGCATGGCGTCGAACAGGGCGGCATCGGCCGCATCAACAGCGGGCTGAGCCTTTTCGAGCGCCTTGCGGCCTTTGGCCATCAGCGACACCGACTTGGCGCGAGCGTCAGCCTTCGACGCGGCACGCTTGATCAGGCCGGCTTTTTCCATGCGCGCGACCATGTCGGCCAGCGTCGAGCGATCGATTCCGGTCGCGTTGACGAGGTCTGACTGGCTGACGCCCTCATTGCCTGACAGGGCAGCGAGCACGGAAAACTGGCGCAGTGTGACGCCAGCGGCCTTGAGGGCAGCGGCCGAATGGTTGGCAGCGATCTGCTGCGCACGGTGCAACAAATGGCTGGGCGATTTGTTGAGGTTGAAATTGGTTGTGGAAGCCATGGGAATGTCTACTTTCGGTTTTTGGAGCGGTTTCCCGCCAGAATTGGGTTCGTGGGTTGCTTTAAACAGGTGGCCCGTGTGCGGATCAACAGTTTTCTCCATATGAGAGAGAGGTTGAAGATTTGATGACGGATGACTTAGCAATTGGTTCCAATTCACCTGATTTCAGGCTGGATATACCAGAAGGCGATGATCGCACGAGGCGAATCTGCAATAATTGCAACTTCATCGACTATGTGAACCCTAGGATTGTGGCCGGTTCCGTTGTCACACGCGACGACAGGATCCTGCTCTGCCGCCGGGCCATTGAGCCGAGAATGGGCTTCTGGACACTGCCGGCAGGCTTCATGGAAGAGAATGAAACGGTTGAGGACGCCGCCCGCCGCGAAGCGCAGGAAGAAGCCTGCGCCGACATCCGCATCGAACAGCTGCTGGCTGTTTATTCCGTACCGCGCATCAGCCAGGTCCAGGTGATGTTCCGGGCCAGCCTCGCCTCGGATATTGCGGCAGGCCCGGAAAGCCTAGAGGTCGGCCTGTTTGCGTGGAAGGATATTCCCTGGTCAGAACTGGCCTTCCCGACCGTTGTCTGGGCGCTGACGCATTATTCCGGCACGCGTCACCTCAATGGTTTTCCGCCGTTTACCAATCCGCCGGGCACGGAAAAGCTGACGCGCTAGGCCAGCGTTTCCGGCTTCTCCGGGTTGATCATGTGTTTCAACGTGTAAGGCACATTCGCCAGGGCAAAGACAAAACCAAGCCCGACATTGCCAAGGCGCCAGTTGGCCCAGGTTCCTTCGGAGAAGAATTGCCAGAGCACCAGGTTCCAGATCCCCATTGCGACGAAATACAGCCCCCAGCGGATCGCCAGCGTGCGCCATGCAAAATCCGGCAGCTGGAATGCGCTTTCGAAGAACATCTTCCAGATGTTTCGTCCGACAGCCAGACCGCCAAAGATGACACCGGCAAACAGGAAATTGATGATGGTCGGTTTGATGAACAGGAAGGTCTTTGACTGGAGCACGATGCCAATCGTGCCGAAGGTTCCGATGAGTACGGAGGACAGGATCAGGAAAGGCGGGATGCGCTCGCCCTTGACCCGTTTCTGGATGATAACGCCCAGCGTCATCACGATCAGCGCGCCTGTTGCCCAGTAGAGCGCCGTATCCTTGGTGAACAGTCCGTCGCCTTCAGGAAAACGCAGGAGCACATTGTAGACGACGACGAAAACGAGTGTCGGACCAAGCTCCGCCCAGATATTGCCCTGTTTGCTCGGCGCAGCGGCCTTTTCTGTGGTCTGGTCTGATTGTTCGGTCATGCGATCTTATACGCGGCCAGGCCGCCTCCGGATGTTCGGGCCCTGTCTTGCATAAAGAGCCCGGCCCCACCAGACCCGCATCACGCCCCGGCCTGCATCAGTATGAGACCGCAGGCCAGCACGGCCGCGGCCACCGTGCGGCGCCTGCCAAACCCTTCATGCAGCAGGAACGCCCCGAACGCAGCCGCAAACACCACCGATGTCTCACGCAGGGCCGTCACGATCGCCGCATCGGTCAGCGTGTAGGCATAGATGGCCAGCCCGTATGACGATGATCCGAGGAGGCCCGCAATGATGCCCCCGCGGATCTGCGGGCGGATCGCCTTGATAAGGCCCCCGCGCCGCTGCCAGAGCGCAACCAGCGTCACGCCGATCCAGTCGATAAGGAACAGCCAGACGACGAAGGTCAGGAAATTCGGCATTTCCCGCACGGCCCGCGCATCGGCAACCGCATACAGGCCGACGCCCAGCGCCGTCATCACGGACCAGAACAGCGCCGCCCGGTCGAGACGGCGCGCGTGGACCGTCGCGCCCGTAGGCAAGGCAAAGACAATGATCGCGGCGCTGGCGGTGACAAGGCCTGCCATCTGCCAGAGGGTGAGCGCCTCTTTCAGCGCAATGCTGGCAATCATCGCCGTCGCCAGCGGGCCGAGGCCGCGCATGACCGGAAAGACGAGCGACAGGTCACCGCGATGCATGGCCCGGATGGCGCTGAACTGGTAAAACCAGTGGACCGCCATCGACAGCGCAAGCAGGGGCAGGGTTTCGCGCGGCGGCAGCGGCACAAAAAACGCGAGCGGCAGGACGCTCAGCGCCATCACGATGGACAGGACCATGCGTGAGGTGAGGATATCGCCGCCGCGTTTGACGAGCACATTCGTTGCCGCCAGCAAGATGGCGGACATCAGGCAGATCGCAACGGGAAGCAGCGCGCTGGTCATGGCGGGCGGTGTATGCGCGGGTTTGTTCCGGCGGGGAAGCCCGACGCCGCGTCAGGGTTTGACTCAGGCAGGATGTGGCCCATGCTCAGGCAAAAGACAGGGAGATTTACGCCATGGCCACTCATGATATCGTCCTGCGCGGCGGACTCGTCTTTGACGGCAGCGGGGCGCAGCCGCGCGAAATGGATGTCGCCATGGATGGCGGCGTGATTTCGGGCCTTGGCAAGATTGGCGGCAAGGGCCGCGAAGAGATTGACGCGCGCGGGCAGATCGTGACGCCCGGCTTTGTCGATATCCATACTCATTATGACGGCCAGGCCACCTGGGGCAGCGAGATCAGCCCGTCTTCCCTCCACGGCATCACGAGCGTGGTGATGGGCAATTGCGGTGTCGGCTTCGCGCCGTGCCGGACGCAGGACCATGACCGGCTGATCCGCCTGATGGAAGGCGTCGAAGACATACCGTTCCCGGTTCTGGCCGAAGGCCTGCCCTGGGCGTGGGAGAGTTTTCCGGACTATCTCGATTTCCTGAGCGAGCGCGAATTCGACGTGGATATGGCCGCCCAGCTTCCGCATGCGGCGCTGCGCGTCTTCGTGATGGGTGACCGGGGCGCCAATCGCGAAGAGGCCACACCGGCTGAAATTGCCGAAATGGCGCGCCTCGCCAGAGAAGCGGTCATGGCAGGCGCCATCGGCTTTTCAACATCCCGCACGCTGAACCACCGCACCTCTGACGGACAACCCACGCCAACGCTGACCGCCAGCGAGGCCGAACTCACCGGCATCGCCATGGGCCTTGCCGAAGCCGGCCGCGGCGTCCTGCAATTCGTGTCGGATTTCAACGACCCGGAAAAGGAAGCCGCCATGCTGCGGCGGATCGTCGAGGCTTCGGGGCGGCCCCTCTCAGTCTCGCTGGCGCAGGCGGACGTCGCGCCGGACAGCTGGCGCATGTTGCTCGGCGCGATTGAGCAGGCTGTCGATGATGGCCTGCCAATGGCGGCGCAGGTGGCACCGCGTCCTGTCGGCGTATTGCTGGGTCTGGAACTCACACTCAATATTTTCAGTGCGCATCCTGTATTCAGGGAAATTGCCGATCTGCCCTTCGCCGAAAAGGTGCGCCGCCTGAATGACCCGGCCTTCCGCACACGCCTGCTGGCGGACGCGCCGGTCACCGACAACCCGTTCCTGAAAGTGATGCTGCGCAGTTTCGGCAAGATGTTCCAGCTGTCAGACCCTGTCGATTATGAGCCCGGCCCGGAGCGCACGATCGAAGCCATCGCGGCCCGGCGCGGCGTCAGCAATGAAGAGGCCGCCCTCGACCTGATGCTGGAGAATGACGGGCGCGGCATGCTCTACCTGCCCTTCCTCAATTATTCGCAAGGCAGCCTTGAGCCGATCCGCGCCATGATGGAAAGCCCGGCCTCCCTGCCAGGCCTGTCCGATGGCGGGGCGCATGTCGGCATGATCTGCGATGGCAGCTTTACCACGACCATGCTGACCCATTGGGGCCGTGACCGGTTGCGCGGGCCGAAATTGCCGCTCGAATACCTGATTCACCGCCAGACCCAGAAGACGGCCCGCTGGATGGGCTTCAATGATCGCGGCCTGATTGCGCCTGGCTATCGCGCCGATCTCAACGTGATCGACCTGACAAACCTGAAACTTCACCTGCCGCAGGTCCAGTACGACCTGCCGACAGGCGGGCGCCGCCTCATGCAGCGCGCCAGCGGCTATACCGCGACAATCCTGGCCGGACAGGTCACCTTCCGCGATGGCACGCCGACCGGCGCGAAACCGGGGCGCTTGCTGCGCGGGGCACAGGCCGCACCCGTGCGAGCGATGGCGGCGGAATAGACCTCTTGTAAAGCTCGCTTGACATGTCAAGTTTACTTGTCTAAGTGTAAAGCACACTAGACAAGGAGATAGACATGGCAACGCTCGGATTTCGCACTGCCAACAAGCGATACAAAAGACTGTTCTGGCCCATGATGGCTATCTATGTCGCGATGATCTTCGCGGCGAAATGGCTGGTGGATGAAGACACTACGCCCCTCTGGATTCGCGCCGTCTGCGCCGTCGCCACAACAGCCCCGGTCATTGGCTCGATCTGGGCCATCCTACGCCAGACCAGCGAAACGGATGAATATACACGGGCCCGGCAGATGCGCGCGCTCGCTGAAGCCGGCGCAATCGTGGCTTGCGCCACTTTCCTCGTCGGATTCCTGCAGATCTTTGGTGTGCTCGGCGCAGTGGACGTCTTCTGGTTCGGGCCCGCCTACTTCTTGGCCTTCGGCCTGTCACGGTGCCGCACCTCCCTCGGGCCAACGGTCTAGGCGATGAAAAACATCTTGAAAATCCTGCGCACCGAACGCGGCTGGAGTCAGGCAGAATTGGCTGATCGGCTGGACGTTTCCCGACAGTCCGTCAACGCCATCGAGACGGGGAAATATGATCCGTCCCTGCCACTCGCCTTTGCGATCGCCCGCCTGTTCGGGCGAGGCATTGAGGACATTTTCGATGATGGACAGGGCGTGACGCAGGCCACTGATTAGAGCCTAGTCGATGGCCCCGACCAGCGCCTGCGAGAAGGCGTGGGCGCTGAAGGGGCGCAGGTCATCGGCGCCTTCACCGACACCGATGAAGTGGATTGGCAGGTCATGCGCCTCGGCAATCGCCACCAGAACGCCGCCCTTGGCCGTGCCGTCGAGCTTGGTCATCACAAGACCCGTTACGCCCGCCGTATGCCGGAACGCCTCGACCTGGCTGAGCGCATTCTGGCCCACCGTGGCATCGAGCACGAGGATGACATCGTGCGGGGCGTCCGGGTCGAGCTTGCGCGCAACGCGCACGACCTTTTCCAGTTCGGCCATCAGTTCGGCCCGGTTCTGAAGGCGGCCGGCCGTATCGACGAGAACGAGATCGAGGTCTTCGCGCCTGGCCCGTTCAATGGCCTCGTAAACAAGCCCGGCGGCATCTGCGCCCGTCGGCTTTGACATGACGGGAATGCCCGCCCGGTCACCCCAGACAGTGAGCTGCTCAATGGCGGCCGCGCGGAAAGTGTCGCCTGCCACGAGCAGCGCCTTCGCGCCCTGATCTTTCAGTTTCGAAGCAATCTTGCCGATCGTCGTCGTCTTGCCGGAGCCATTGACCCCGACGAAGAGCACGACGCGCGGACGCGGGCCGTCCGAGAAGTCGACGATCTGCTCGCGGGGCGCCAGAACGGACTCAATTTCGGCCGCAAGGGCCAGTTTGATCTCGTTTTCAGTGATTTCCCTGTCGAATCGCTCTTTCGACAGGTTCTTCGTCACTCGCCGGGCGACCGCTGAGCCAAGGTCTGACGTGATCAGCAGGTCTTCGAGGTCCTCGAGCGTTTCGTCATCCAGCCTGCGCTTGTTGAATGCGGCGAGGCCTGTGCCGAGCCGGGAGGATGAGCGCGCCAGGCCGGATCCGAGCCGGGCCACAAAGCCCGGATCATTGGCCTCCGCCTCAAGCGCGGCGCGGGCCGCGGCCTCGCGCTCTTCACGCAGCCGTGCGGCTTCGCGGCGGTCTTCAAGCAGTTTGAGTTCGCCAGCCGCCCTGGCGCGCGCGGCTTCGCGTTCCTCGCGGGCGATACGGGCCGCTTCGGCCTCAGCCTCCAGCCGCTTCGCTTCGGCTTCATCGGCGCGGGCGAGGGCTTCGGCGCGGGCTGTTTCAGCCTTGCGGGCTTCATCGTCCAGACGCCTGGCTTCCGCCTCGGCTTCAGCCGCTTCGCGGACCTGGCGTTCTTCCCAGGCCTTGTTGGCCTCGGCGACGACGCGCTCAATTTCGGCCTTTTCGGCTTCTTTGGCGGCGATTTCAGCCTCGCGGGCCGCAATCTCGTCTGCCGATAGTTCCGGCGCGGCCATCGCCGCGCCCGCGGCCTTTGCCTCGTCCTGCTTCTTCTTTTTCCCGAACCACAGGATCATGCGAGCGTCCCAACCAGATGCGTATTATTGTGCCCGGTTATATGGGTACGCGCCAAGCGTCCAGCAGGTGGAAGCGTGCCCTCCAGCTGCACAGGCGAGAAGTCAGCAAGGCGCGCAGACGCGCCGCGTTCGACCAGCGCATCGGCCGTCGTGCCGACATGGCGCGCGAGATGGGCGGCAAGGGCGCCG